>JAYULN010000622.1:0-35259 GCA_043763525.1 Hymenobacter sp. | reverse complement strand
TGGCCCCCGCCCGAAATCACGCCCCACTCCATGCCGTACAGGGCCACGAAGGCGGCCGTGCTGGCTTGGTCGGCCTGCTGCAGGCCGCGCGTAGTTGGGCAGGCTCATGCCCGCCCCGGCGTGGTTGTGCTCCGAGATGCCCAGAAAGTCCGAGTGCAGCGAGGCCGCCGCGTACTGGAAGTCCTGCAGCGGCGTCGTGGCCAGCCCGTCCTGATTGCCGTCCGAGTAGCTGCTGTGGGCGTGAATGTTGCTGCGGAAGGGCAGCAGCGTGCCCACCGGCGGCACCGGCACGGTGTAGCCGGTGTTGGCAAAAAAGGCCGTCGTGTACGCGGCCGAGCAGCCCGTACCATTGTAGGTAAACACCTCGATGCGGTACGATTGGCCTGGCACCAGATTGGTCACCGTCACACTAGTGGCCCCAGTCCCCGTATACACCACGTAGCCCGCCCCCAGCGCACTGCCGCCGGCATAGGCCGCGCTGCCCGTGTACCCCGTGCCGGAGCTGGGCAGCGTCAACGTCGAGCCGTTCGGCCGCACCACCACCAGGTGGTTGGTGCCGTTGCCCGGCGTCCAGCTAACGGTGGCCGCCGTGCGTTCCGCCGCCACGGCCGTGGCAGTGGTGGCGTCCTGCGTCGGGAAGCTGGCCAGCGCCCCGCCCCTGCCGCCGCCCCTGCCGCCGGGCCTCCCGGGCGGACGCTCCGTGCCGGATAGCGCCGAAATCGAGCAACTGCTTTGCCGCATCAAGGCCTCCGGAAGCCTATGCTCTTGCCAAGCTGCCTGGCCGATGCGTAACCCCGCACAGACGGTAAAAACCAGCTATTAATTTGCAAACGCTTGTGGGAGTTCACTGCCTTTTAAACCGGTTTTGCTCGGAAACACCACGCTGGCACTCGCACATCGTACCCGTTCAGGTATAATAACTGGTTGGTTACGTATATTTATACCCGAAAGGGTATGATACTCAAATTACCAAGTCTATTTAACCCCGAGCGGGTACGTTTCCGATGACTAATTCCCTGGCGGCTTTCATCAAGCAGCGCCGTAAGCAGTTGCAGCTGTCGCAGCCGGACCTGGCGGCCAAGGCCGGCGTGGGCCTGCGCTTCGTGCGCGAGCTGGAGCAGGGCAAAGCCACGCTGCGGCTCGACAAGGTGAACCTCGTGCTGCGGCTGTTCGGCCACGAACTGGCCCCGGCTCCCCTCGACCGCACCCACTTGTTCGCCGGGCAGCCATGAGAAAGGCCGAAGTACACCTACACGGGCAACTGGCCGGGTACCTCACCCAGGACGAGCAGGGCTACACCTTTGCCTACACGCCCGCCTATCTGCTCACACCCCTCGCCGAACCCGTGAGCCTGACCCTGCCGCTACGCGCCGCGCCCTACGTGGAGCGGGTGCTGCTGCCATTTTTCGACGGGCTGATTCCCGAAGGCTGGCTGTTGGAAGTGGCCGAGCAGAACTGGAAGCTCAACGCCCGCGACCGCATGGGCCTACTGCTGGCCTGCTGCCGCGACTGCATCGGAGCCGTGAGCATCTACCCGCTCCCAACCGACGACGCGCCATGAGCCGCTGCCTGTTTTGCTACCAGCCCCTGCCTGCGGGCGATGGCCCGGCGTATCACCCGGCCTGTAGCCGCAAGCTGTTCGGCAAGGCCGTGCCGCCAGCGTTTCCTTACACCGAAGCCGAGATGCTGGCTTTGGCCGAAGCCGTGGTGCGCCAGCACATCGCCGTCACCGGCGTGCAGCCCAAGCTCTCGCTGACCCTCGCCCCGGCCGGAGCCGTCGGCCAGCCGGGGCGCTTGACCATCGTGGGCGCGCTCGAAGGGGAATACATCCTCAAGCCGCCCACCGCCCGCTACCCCCACCTGCCCGAAGTGGAAGACCTGACCATGCACCTGGCCGCGCTGGCCCGCCTGCCCACGGTGCCCCACGGGCTGCTGCGCCTGGAGGGTGGAGCTTTGGCCTACGTCACGCGCCGCATCGACCGGCACCAGGGCCGCAAACTGGCCATGGAAGATATGTGTCAGCTCACCGAGCGCCTGACGGAAAACAAGTACGACGGCTCGCACGAGCAAATCGCCCGGGCCCTGCTGAAGTACTCGGCCAATCCCGGCCTGGACGTGGTCAATTATTACGAGCTGGTGCTCTTCAGCTTCCTGACGGGCAACGCCGACATGCACCTGAAGAACTTCTCGCTGCTGCAAACGCCCGGCTGGGGCTATGGCCTAGCACCCGCCTACGACCTGGTGGCCACTGCTTTGGTCAATCCCGCCGATACGGAAGAATTGGCTCTCACGCTGAATGGCAAGAAAAAGCGGCTCCGGCAGCTGGATTTCCGGCAGGCCGCGCTGCGCGCCGGCATCGCCGACAAGGTGGTGACGGACATGCTGGCCCGCTTCGTGAGGGCCCGGCCCGCCTGGCAGGCATTCATTGCCACTAGTTTTCTGCCGGAGGCATTGCAAGATGAATTCTACCGGCTGCTGGAGCACCGATTCGGGCAGTTAGGCTTGGTATAGCGGTTCCATCAGGCCGGCCGCATCGGCGGCAGTCGCGGGCCAGTTCCGGCACGGTTTGGCCTAGACGGAAGAGGATAGGACAAAGTCGTAATAATGGCTTTGTAGGGCATCATCATAACAGCCCAGACAGCCATTGCCATCAGTATCTTCGTCCCGTTAATTACCTGACGCTGCTACCTCGTCCCGCCCCGCATTTTGTCTACCCTTCACGCCCATTACGCCGAAATCCTGCTGCTTATTGAAGCCGAGTACCAAGCCCTGGCCCTCACGGGCAGCAGCAAGGCCAAGGCCTCGGGCTACAATGCCATTATTCAACTCAAGGCCGCGCTGGCGCAAACGGGCAAGCCGGAAATTTACACCGACATCAAGGGCTTCATCAAGCACTACCTGCTAGCGGCCGAAGAAGAGGTTTTTGGCTACGACAACGTCCTGTTCGCCAAAATAGCGCACAGCATCGTGGTGGCCGACCCTGCGGCCGAGCTCAGCCTCTACAAGTATGCGCTGAAGAACCTTAAAGCCCACGCCTACGAGGAGCAGGCCCAGGAGTGCCAGCAGCGGATTCACCGGCTCACGCGGGAAATGCTGAAAAAGCGCAAGAACCCCGGCAGCTTCATCCACCGCTTTTACCTGCTCACCACACAATCTACGCTGGCCATTGCCCTTTCACTGGGGTCATCCGTGGTAATTTCTACACTGTTGCTACTGCCGGCCTACGTCCCCGCGCTGGCCTGCCTGCACTACGAAACCCAGCACTACGCCGATAATTACTCGCTGGACCGCGTGCTCAACACGCTGGTGGTGATGACGGGGCTGGACGACGGGGTCAAGATTGAGCCGCTCAACCCTGCGGGAGTGGTGCTGATGCTGCTGGGAAAAGGCTTTTTCTTGCTGATTATCGGCAATATTCTGTTCAAGCAATTTAAAACCCGGTTCAACCTAGAATAGCATGAGCGCGAAGCCGATTGAATACGTTTCCAAAATTCTGACCTCGTTCACCTACCGGCTAACTTTGCTGGCCGTCGGGCTAGCTATTGTCGTCATCGAGGACAACGTCTTTCATTGGGGCATTTACCTGACGGCCATGCTGGGTTTTGCCATTGCCGCCGTAGGGTTCCGGGTGGCGCGGCCCGATAACTCGTTTATCCGGCTGTTGGCCGATTATGCGTTCATCGTGCTCGTGCTCTACGACAAAGGCCTGGACACGTTTATCAACTCCTGCTTCATCATCATCCCCATCGTCAACAGCGTCAACCACACCAGCCCCATCAAGACCAGCTCCAGCGTCTGGCGGCTGTACGTGGCGTGCCTGGTAGCCATGCTGCTCATCTCGCACCTGCACCCGAAGGCCTCGTGGGTACTCGCGCTGGGCGCGTTCGGGGTCATCAGCCTGCTCACTAAAATCAGGGAATGGATTACCCGGGTGGACAATTCAGCCCTCACTTCCATCAGCGAGTACCACGGCGAGAACGTGCGCATGGGCAACTCGCACCTGCTGCTGCAAAAAATCATCGACAACTGGCAGGGCAACCGCCTGCTCACCGCTTTTTGCGGCACGCCGGTCAACATCGTGGTGTTCAAAAAAACGGCCACCCGGTTTCGCATCATCTCGGGGGCTACGTTCGTGAAGAATTTTGCTTTTTTGGACGAGCCCGGGGTGTACGCGGCCCTGGAGCAGGACAGTATCCTCTACAATGCCGGCGTGCTGGTTGACAACGCCGCGCCGCAACCCAACGTGTGCCTGCAGCTGGCGGGGCAGGTGAGCACCTACCTGTTTTACCTGGAATTCAGCAAGCCGGTGAGCAAGGCGAATATGTTCGATTCCTACTTGGTATCGGTTTTCAACCGCGGCCTGTTTTTCGTGGTCAAGGTGCTGGACAACGAGGGTGTGATGGTGAACGACCGCAACAACTTGATGCGGCGGATGAAAAACCGCATCACGCTGATGGACCGCACCATCAACGTGGTCCACTTCATCAACAACCGGCTGTCGCCCATCATCAACTACTTTGAGATGAACCAGTTTTATCAGCAGGAGGCGGGCAAAACGGAAAGCCAAGCCTTCCTGACCGAGCTGGGCGAACTCATTGAAAAAGAGCAGCGCCGGGCCAAGGACAGCCTCCGGCAGATTGACACCCGTTCGAAAACCCTGTTGCACCGGGCCACCGAAATGCGCTTGGAGGATGCCAGCGTGGACCTGAAACTCAAGCAACTGGTGCGCACGGTGCGGGAGGCCTGGGAGGCGCACGACTTCACCCACGACACCATACGGGTGGAATGGCTCGAAGCCACCATGGAGCGCACCGTGGCCATGGATGCCAACGGCCTGTGGCTGGTGTTCGAGGAAATTGCGACCAACCTGACCAAGTACGGCCGGGGCCAGAGCGCGGTCACGTTCTTTGAGGACGAACTGGCCCCGGGGGTTAGCTTCCGCAACAACCTGGATGCGGGCAGCAACGTGGTGCACAGCAAGAAAACCCGCGCCCTGATTGAGCAGTTCAACAACAACGACCTGAACGAAATCATGCGGCGCAACAGCATTGGCCTGCACATGATAAAAACGTTTTGCAACAAGTCCCGCCTCGGGGCCCACATCGCGCTGACCAGTCACAGCTTTTCGCTAACGCTCACCTTTCCGCACCTGTCATGAACGTCGTCGTGTTTGAAAACGAGTACGAGAACGTGCGCACCTCCTTTGCCGCAGCCAACCTGATATACTTCGGCAAGGCCTTGCAGATTGTGAATTACCCGGCCTCGCAAAGCTGCCCCGACCTGCGGGTAATCGACCCTACAGCCTGCATCTTTGTCGACATCGACCTGTCGGCCAAAAGCGTGCTCGATGGTTTTGAGCTGCTGGAGGAGCTGCTGAAAAGCGGGTTTTCCCGGCAGCAGCTCGTCATTCTCACCGGCCACCTCAACATTGGCGAAAAAGCGAAAGCGCGGGGGCTGGCCGACATTGCTATCATCACCAAGCCCATTGAATTCCGGGTGCTACACCAGGCATTGGCCAAGCACCAAGCGCAGTTCTGGTCTCCACCAACCGTATGAGCCCCGGTTGTTGCTCACGGTAAACCACTTGCGGTGAAAAACGGAAACATTGCGCCAGAAAGCCTCTTTTCAGACATACCGTCTGCGATGGCCGTCCCCGCCGCCCGCCTCAGTGCTGCTTCGGTAGAGCAAGCCCCTGCGCAGGGCAGGAAGCAGGGCGCGGCTTACCTTCGCTGGGTCTTGTTCGGATTGGGCCTTCAGGTATGCGATTTATCCTAACCGTTTTTTTCGTGTTCATCCTGGGCTTGGCCCAGGGCCAAGCGCCGCCGCTACCAACTACCGTGGCCACTGCCGGGGCAAATGCGGCCCGACCAGGCAGCCCGATGTGGCCCATTGGCGACGGACGCGCTGATTCCCTGCGCGGCGCTATGCGGGGCGAGTTGCAAACGCTTAAACGGGAGAACGAGCTATACCGCGTCGCGCTGGACGTCAACGCCAACCTGTTCGGAGGCATTTCTACCTACCTGGCTGCCATGGCCCTGCTGCTCTCGGTCGTTGTGGTGGCCATTCCCTTGGTCGGCTACTTTCTGGTGTATAAGCCCAACGAGAAGCTGGTGGCCAAAGTAGCCGGACTGGAAAGCGAGGTACTCGGCAAAATCGAGCAGAACTTTGAGAATTACTTCGCCAACCTGCGCAAGCTCAAAGACCAAAAAATGCTCGCGATGCTCGACGACCCGGCCCGGGTATCGGAGGTGACGGACTATTTTTTCCTCAACAGCCCCGACAGCCTCGAAGAAGCCGATGTGGCCCGCATCATTGCCGCCTTGAAAGCGGACGCGGGCATTGAAAAGTCCGACTTGCTCGTGCTGCATTCGTTGCTGAGCAGCAGCCATTCGCCCGCCGTAGAAAAGTATTACAAGGGAATCTTTGAGGCGGACGACCAGCCGAATTACGCGCACGCCATCGCGTCTTTAATCGACAACGACTTTCCGGAGCACCTTCCCTACGTGGAGAAAATTATCGCCGCCGCCAACCAGGGCCACGTTCTACTGCTGGACTTTTTCGATTACATCGCGCAGCGCTATCTGGGCAATCGGCTCGACCAGAAGACTCCGGAAAAGCAGGCCATCGGCGTGCGTTACGTTAAGTTGCTTTTTAACAGCGACAAAATACTAGCCGCCATTGCCGGCGAACCAGCGCCCAGCCGCCACAATGATGCCCGCATGGGCCGGCGCATGGACATCAACCACTTGCTCGCTCATCCGTTTCTGCGCGAAACCAAGTATTACTCGCCCTACCTGCAGGAGACGGACGAAAAGCACGCCCCGAACCGGCCGCGCGCCTAGCGCGGGCACCTAGATTTGGAAGACATACTTGGTTGGCGTCTATCTCTGCCCCATCAGTCCCCTTACACGCTCCTGCCTGCATACGCTTCAACGGGGCTTTTCGGATTCAACGTTCTTAAATCCATTAGCCCAGCTAGTGGATTTGTTCTTTAGGGCAGTGGCCTGACTCGGACTGGCCCAGCGGCAACCCGAGTTAATTTTCCGCCCAAACGGCTATTACCGCTTCCCTTTCCAGCCATCTCCCGCCTGCTCTTCCTTTCCTGAATGCGAAACGCCAGCTTCTACTATAACCCAGAGGTAGTTCAAAGGAAAAAGGCGTGGTGGGCCGGTCGTAACAAACAGCAAAGTGGTTCGGCCCGTCCTAACATTGGGGCTATAAACTTGATACGCCAAATGCTCAGCCCTAGCCTGCCTTAATTCGTTGCGGCGATGATGGGGTTGATGGCGGTGAGGCGGGCCACCGCGCGCTCTAGGGAAGCGGCAGTGCCGTCCAGCTCAACGGAAACGAGCAAGGGGTGCTTTACCGGCTCGGCCGGCGGGGCCAGCGAAAGAGAACGGCTGCCCTTAGCGGACGTTTGGTTGGGCTCTTCCGCCCGACCCAGGCCCGTCGGCCGGGTCAGGTCCACATTGCGCAGTTCTTCCACGCTAACGTCAAATACTTGGGCCAGCTTGGTGAGGGCTTCCAGCTTGGGGGTCGATTTCCCGCTTTCGTACCGGCTAATCGTGTTGTAGTCCGTGGCAATTTTATCCCCCAAATCCGATTGGGACCACTCGGCGCTACGCCGCAAAAAGCGCAGGTTTTTAGCAAAATACATAGCAAGTGCTGAAAGCGAGCAAAATTAACCGCTTAGCAATCTGTATTTTACAGCATTATACTAGAATTTTGCAGCATAACAAGGATAAATCCGCTGCCATATTGCTGTATATTGCATCATAAGTGATATTTTTACTTTATTACCCGGTGGGTAGCCCGTAATCCTCATTTATCCGTCACCAGCTGTCCCGTTTGCTATGCCTAAGGCCCCAATTCGCCCCCTCAGTTCAGGATTTCCGCGGGCAATGCATCAATTTGAGGAGAACGACCGCAACGAATATACCTGGGTTACCCAACCCGTTGAGCGGGTTGTGCGACGTTCAGCAAAAAACCCAACACCGAACCCAATCGGGCCAACGGCCCACGCGGAGCCCTTGCCGCTGGTCTAGCGACGAGCAACAGATGAAGCCTGTTTGCCCTCAACAGCAGCTGGCCGCATCAATAGCCAGATTATTAAAGCGAATAGTGGCGGGGTTGCTTAGCTGGCGCTGACGGCAGCGCGCGGTGGCATGGGAAACTGCAGCAGTTCGCTGAGCGAGATTTCCAGCCCCTGCGCCAGCGAAGCCAACACATCGAGCGTCACGGAGTAGCGTGCCGTCTCCAGCCGGTAGATGGTCGGCTTGGACACGTCGGCCACGTCGGCCAGGGCCTGCTGGCTCCAGCCCCGCGCCTCGCGCAAGCGCCGCAGGTGCTGGCCAAAGGCTTGCAAAACCAGCTCGTTTTTCACCCCGGCAAGCTGGAACCAAAAACCGACCCCCTTGTAATCACATATGATTACAATCACACCTTTTCCTGTAACTTGCGGCCCTTCCCGGGTCCTCCACTGATTCATCTGCATGCAATCCCCCACCCCTATTTCCGTAGAATCAACCGCCGTATGCGTGCCCTTCGCGCAGGCTTCCCCCGAGCAGGTCAGCCAAGCGCTGGATACCGTCCGGCAGGCAGTGGGGCAGCAGTTTCCCCCGATGGTGAAGGAGACGTGGGCTAAAGCGATTCGGGCCCTGCAACCCGACCTGTGGGTCGCCCCGAATACCGTCTCCCTGAACGAACCCGACTTAACGCGCCTGGTGCAACACCTGGATGCCCGGCCGGCCATCGTCAATGCCCGGGCGGGGCATGGACGGGGGAAGCTCTTTTTTACCCGGCAGCCGATGAACTGCCCGGTCGAGCTCCTGCGCGCCCTGGCCGAAATGGAGGCTCACCCACAGGCCAGCGGCCCGGCGGTCTACCAACTGGTCACCGGCCTCCTCCGGGCCCGCGCCGAGGCCGACGAGCTTGACTGGGCCAAAGTCCTGAACCCGCGCGAGGACGACGGCACGGACCCGGACCAGGCCCGGGCCACCCTCCTGGCACGCTTGGCGGCGCTGGACCGCGCCCGCAGCGTGTCGGGTCCCGGGTAACGGCTGCTCCTGGTCCGGCGCGGCGGGCCGGGCCCCAGCTGAGTGTCCCCCCAGTAGCCATCTGGTCCCGTGCGCCCTTTTATTTCCCGCCTCCCCTTTCCCCTTTCCCCTTTTTTAGTCCATGTCGGTTTCCTTTCGTTCCGTTTTCGGCCCCGCCGCCCGCCTGCTCCTGACCAATGCACTGCTGGCCGGTTGCTCGTCACCAAGCCCCACCACCGCTTCGGATGCCGCAGTGCCCGCGGATGCCCCGGCCCCTCCCCCACCCGCCTTTCCCTTCGGCGGCAAAATCGATTCCTTAGATGGCGTCGCGGGCCATAAATTCGGCGACCCGCTGAGCGCCTTTCCCAGCTGCGGCCGCTCCCGGCCATCCCGGGCGTACCGGTTGGCCCGACGCGGACCTACACCAGCGAGGCAACCACCGGTTGGTTCGGCAAGCACCACAAGCAGGTGCCCACGCAGCTCTACTCCTTTCTCGATGGCAAATTCTGCGCCTTCGTGGCCCTCGGCGACCCGGCCGTACTGCGGCCGGAGACGGGCTACCTGTTCGGTCCCGGGCAGGCGCAGGGCCAGTACCAGTCATTCTGGGACGGGAGCCGGGCCCGGGCCGTGTACACGGAAAAAGCCGTCGGCTTTGGCCGGGAAGGTCGCCTCGATGTGCTGAGCAAGCCCTACGAAGCCGAACTGGCCGCCCGGGCCAGAGCCAAGCTCAAAGCCGAGAACGCGCAGTAAGCCTCTGCACACCCAAACGCCGCCTCATCCCGCACGGCGCTAATCCGGTTCATCCTTTCCCGTTGCTTATGAAACGTTTCCTACCCGGCCTGGTAGCCGTTTGCCTCTACTCAACCCCCTCACAGGCCCAGATTGTGGGCAAGTCCGTCCCGGAATTCATGACCACGGCTGGTACCGTGGTGCACGTGGGCGACACGCTGCGCCTGGGCCGCGGCTCGCTGCCCAGCGGCGAGTTTCAGTACGTGTTCGTGCCGGCCAATGTGTTCACGGGCAGCCCACAGGTCAACTTCAGTTCGCAGATGAGCAACCTGACCGTGCGCGTCAAGGACCTGCGGTTCCAGCAGTCTAAAAACTACGGCAACAATACCGTGGCCGTCGTCAAGGCCAACACGCTCAACGGCTGCGTGGACCTGAACGCGGCCGAAGACGCCGGCGAAATCGTCACCGCCAACACCCGCCGGGCCGCCGTTTCCGCCGCGGCAGTTCCGGCCGGCGCGGCCCCAGTCCGGAGCACGGCCGATGAGCTGCTCAAACTCAAGCAGCTCTACGACCAGAAGGTACTCACCAAGGCTGAGTACGACGCGCAAAAGGCCAAGCTGCTGAAGTAGCGCCCACGGGTCCCGTGGGCTGACGTAGCTTCGCCACCCGCGACCGGTGGTACCGGCCACGCAAACGCAACTGATGTCCGAACGACCGTGCCTTTGTCTACCATGAAACGACCTTTAAATGGCCGCCCGCTGCTCCTCCTGGGCCGGGCCTGGCTTACCGCCCAGCGGTTGACTCTTAGCGCTTGTGTGCTGGCCCTCGCCGCTCCGGCGGGCTGGGCACAACGGGTGGACACGGCCCGGGCGGTGCCGCCCCCGGCGACGGTGGCCCTCGACAGCGTGGCGGTCGCGCCCCAGGCGCTCGACACCAAAGGCTGGCTGCTGCTCAACCCCGACATCCAGACCGAGCTGGACGGGGCCGTGCACAACCTCTACAACTTCAATTTCGATAAGGCCGAGCGGCAGTTTCGCTCGCTCAGGCGGCGCTACCCCCAGCACCCGATGCCCTACTTTCTGCTGGGGCTCAGCACCTGGTGGAAAATCATGCCCTCCAACGCGCAGAGCACCCAGTACGACCGCACATTCTTTGCCTATCTGGACACGGCCATCGTCAAAGCCCAGCGCCTCTACGACGCCGACCAGCAGAACTACGAGGCCACCTTCTTCCTGGCCGCCGCCTACGGCTTCGACGCCCGCCTGCACGCCGAGCGCAACGACTGGCGCAAGGCCACAGTGAGCAGCAAACGCTCGCTGACCTACCTGCAAAAGAGCCGCGCGGCCAACGGGCTAAGTCCCGAGTTTGCCTTCGGGGAGGGCTTGTTCAACTACTACGCTGTATGGATTGCCGACGAATATCCCTGGCTGCGGCCCGTGCTGCTCTTCTTTCCCAAGGGCAACCAGGCCCAGGGGCTGGCCCAACTGAACACGGCCGCCCAACAAGGCTTCTATACCGGCACCGAAGCCCGGTATTTTCAGATGCGCATTCTGAGCAGCGCCCGGGAGCACCAGCCCGTCGAAGCCCTGGCCGCGGCGCGGTCCCTGGCGCAGGAATTCCCCGACAACGCCTGCTTCGCCCGTAGCTACGCCACTCAGGCCTTCACCCAAGGCGACTTTGCCGCCTGCGAGCAAATCAGCCGAGACATTCTGACAAAGCTCAACCAGGGCCAGCCCGGCTACGAAGCCTCCAGTGGGCGCGCGGCGGCCTATCATCTGGGCTACCTGCTGCAAACCCGCGACCGCGACCCGGTCCAGGCTGCGGACTATTACCGCCGTTGCATCGTGTTCTCCGAAACGGTGCAGCTCACGACGGGCTACTACGTGTTTGCCAATGCAGCCCTGGCCCGCCTCGCGGCCCAGCAACAGGACGTGGCCGCCGCCTGCCGCTACTACGCCGTAGTCATTGACAAGGCCGGCAAGCACACGCCCTCGTACGCGGAAGCTCGGGCGTACCTGCGCCGCTACGCCGCTAAAAGCTCATGATGATTCATGCCACGTTATGGCAGGCCGTCGCTACAGAGACGACTAACGCGTTATCTGCTTAATCTTTTCTTCATTTCGGGTATCAATCTCAACAGCACCCGCGTACCGAGCCGCTTCGTTCTGCTGGCTTTCCTGCACGGCGATATTTGGCGAATTCCTGCATTGGTCCAGGGCAAGATTAATGTCGTTGATTTTAGGCGCGTACGTGTGGTAGCACACGCTTAAGGTGACCTGCCCGTCTTTCGTACATATTGGCGCGCTTACCTGTGCACCCGCATTTTGCAAGGCGGTGGCAACCCGCTCGGCGCGCGCCACGCCCCTTGTCGCGTCCTGAATCAGGATGTGGGCTTGATTGAATTGCCCCTCCCGTTCGGGCCAGTTAATTTGGCCGGCGGCAGAGTATTTACCTGGCGAGTTCCAGTTATGCAGCTGTTCCCGTACGGTATTGTTACCGGAGTTCTGCACGTCATTGAGTACAGCTGTTACTTTATCTAAATCAGGCCTTTTGGGGTCAAATCGATAGGGCATTAATGTAGAGCCTGGCTGGTCAGGAGTCGGGGGCACAATCTTGCCCACCTCAGCCCCGGCCTTAATCAGCGCCGTACGAACATTACTCATCCGCTTTTCGCTCGTTCGCACTTCACTATCCATTAAGGTAATCGTGCCGTATTGCCAAACCACGGCGGGCGCGGCCACGGCGGGCGCGGCCACAGACGAAATCAACAGCTCAGCTAATGACATCGCAGGTAAAGGCACTGGTGTCGGTATTACCGGCTTCGTCGGGTTAGCGGCTTCAGCAACCGTTAAACTATCTATTGGTAAAAGGCTTTCAGTTGGCTCGACAGTTCGTAGCGCGGGCAGTTCCGTTGATGTCACAGACAACGATGCATCAGCGCCAGCTGGAGCCAGTGGGATGGGAGCTGCTCCGGCCACTGGTTCCGGGCTCTCCGGGCGTGGGCCAGCCGCAAAGGACGTCACCACCTCCACAGGCACGACCCGTTCAACCGCCGGTAATAAGGCGGCTGGTTTCTCCGCAATCGGCACGGCGGCAGCCAAGCCCTCATCAACCAAGCCAGGTTCATTTTTTTGTATTTTACCGGACTGCGCGTCATTCTGCTCCGCCAGTAGCTCCCTGCCTGGCAGGGATTGCTTGGCAGCCGGAATCACCTCAGGATTTAGCTCAGACGTTCGGCCAGGTTCGTTTTCACGGTCTGCTTTCCGGGCCGGTGTTTCGTAGTCCGCAATCGCATTTGTTTCCCTTTGAGCAGCGGCCACCGCCGTCACCGCCTGCGCGAGTTGGCTAACTGGGTCGGCTTTTGCTCCTTGGCCGATTGGCTCAGATTGTTCGCCGCCAGCAGCGCCAGACGATGTTTCCGAGACCGCGTGCCGGGCACCCGCCCCCAACGCGGCCTGCTTTATTCGTCCCTCATCTGTCGCGGCTAAATCGACTGGGGCAGAAGAATTCAGCGGAGTCTCTACTTTAGGGACGGTGCCTTCCACCGTCAGCGATGACCGAGCAGCTGTGACTTCCGGCACGAAGGTTTCAGCCCGTTGCTTCCGCTCATTTGCGGCCAGCTGCTTGTCGATTTCCGCAAAGCTCAGGTGCGGTCCCAGGGCACTTCCTTTGAAGCAGTAACCATCCTTTTCAAAGCTGATACCCGTGGCCTTACCCGCCTGGTTGTAGTGAAATTGCGCGGCAATTTTCTCCTCTTTCAGAGTTGTCAGTAGTTGCGGCCATTGCGTTTCCTGGAGCACGGACGGGTTAAGCGCAGCCCGCAGATTGTGGCGCGCCAGGTCCTTGGGGCGGAACCGCTCGGGGTGTTGTAACTCCAGCCGCGGTGCTCCGGCGGGCGTGAGGCCATGCTCCTTGACAAGCTCCTTGAGCGCTTGGTTCGAATGAAAGAAATCCCGGCCGTCCGCAATACTCTCGCCCGCATTGTTCACTCTGTTGGCCACAATGTGGAGGTGTTGATGGTCGGGTCGGTCGCGGTGGCGCACCACGATATACTGGGTGTTATCCAGCCCCATTTTTTTCAGATAGCCTTCGGCAATGGTCCGCATCAGGTCATTGCTCATGCGCGCTTCATCGTCCGGATTGAAGCTGAGCGAGGTGTGCCAAACCGCAAAATTCAGTCGGGGATTAAGGTCCCGTCCGAGTTCAAAGTCCGCAATCATCTCAGCGACACTGCTGGTATTAACACCCTTCGACGTCAGAATTTCTGCCTGCTTGTCGCTGGGCTGGTCACGCCGGCCGGCGAAAAGGTAGCGCACCGAACCGCCAAAATCTTTTCCTATCGTCGTCTGTTCGTCCATCTGGCCGGGGGGCTCAACTACTTGCTGAACGATTTGATGACCGCCCGTATCTGCTCCGCCGTAGCAGTGAGGACAGCGGCGTGAACAGTGTCGCCTGCGGCCTGCGCCGCTTTCGCAGCCTGGTCCAAATCAGCCGCTATCATTACCAGCGACCGCACCCCTTTGCGTTGTTCCAGCGACAGGCCCAGTCTCATAATTCGGGCAACTCGTTTCTGCCCGCGTGCCCCCTTGGGGTCTACCAGTGGCCGGACAAGCTCGGAGATGGTCAGGTCTAAATCCTGAGCCTGGGCGTGTAGCTGGGCGTGCCGAACGGGTGACACCATGGTGCTGATGACCTTGAGCTTTTGGTCGCCTTTCTCAGGCCGCCCCCCTTTATTTTTCTCCTTACGCACTGCCGCGACAGGCGCTTGCTCAACTGCGACAGGTGCTTGTTCACTGGCCTCCTCACCCACCAGGACGGCGGTGCAGATTGCGTCCACCTCTTCTTCCGTCAGGGGCTTGCCGTCGGCAGAGTACATCTGGTAATCTGGCCAGTCCATGTAATAAAACACTCCTTCGGCTAGCAGCCTTTTTTCAACTAGCCGAAGCTCTTCGGGTGTGGGAATACGCATGGGTTTAGAAAATGCACGGGTGGTGAAAATGATGATTTTCTGCCGGAAGTGGCAATCGTCAAAATGGGTTTAGCTCTATTAGAACCTATCTTGCTCTTACCAGATATTACGGTCCGTTGTTGCAATTGGTCCTTCCCCACTGCCTTACAAATCCGCTATCAACTGAAAGCTACTTCAGCTTGACTCAGTTTCCAAATAGTTCTTGCGCTGGCATCATCAATTCTGGGCTAACGAGTCAATTTGGGCTTCCCGTATTTTCTCGGTCAGGTCTTCCCGCTCCGAAAACTCAGCCAAGCCGCGACAAGCAAATAGTAGAACCTGTTGCCCCTTATGCCCACCACCTAGGGCGCCATCCAAGGCTATCCAGAGCCCTCCTCCCCTTGCTCAAGCTTTCGGTTTTTGTCTAGTGTGTGCTCCGGATGAATCCGCTTAATCAACCCTCTTCAACGATTTGGTCAAATAGTAATTGTTTCAAAAAACCCGCTGCTCGATTTCCGGGACCGAAGCAAAATTGAATCTCTTTACCTGAGCATTCCGGTCGACCCCAACTGTTTTTCACGGACCGCCCAAAACCAAAAGCGAAAAAATATGGATGCTGTATAGATGCGGCAAGTCAAGTCTTCCGCCCCCACCCTGCTTAGTCCTTGAACTACCAGACAACCGGTGCCCTTCGCTGCTCTTATATCCCCAGTCTCCTTTGAGATACCCGCTCTTAGTAGCTCTTCCATTTTTGAAGACGGCTCCCTTTCCTGAAAGACCAGCCAATCCATTTTCCGGAAACTCGCTATATCGCTTGCCCCCGAAGCAAACCAGAAACACAAACCAACCGGTCCGCTACCAGAGCCGCCAAGTGCATTTTCTCGACAACCCTGCCTACTCAACCGCGCGCTAAATTCACGGCCGCTCAGATTAACGAGTTGGCTATTCCACCTTCACTGCCTTGGAGCCTCATCAAAAACAAAGCAAACGTCGCGCCATCCATCTCGACAATGGCAGCTAACTCCTGTAGACAAAACCAGCATGAGAACACGACGCCCCACTCCTACCAATCGCTGGCAAATCTTCTAATTGCTTGCAGCACCCATAGTAGCTTCCACGCCCACAGCAATAGAATATTGAGCCAAAGAAGTACCTCACCAAGCTGCCAGTTGATGACCAGCCGCTAAAATCACCGTTGGCATCACCCAGCCTTTTTCTTGCTCGTCGGAAACCACCCCTTCCCTGCCCGCAACACTTTAGCGTGTCTTTGTCTTCGCGCCACAGCTAGCTGTTTCTTCATCCGCGTCTCCGCTCAGTAGCATCCAACTCTTATGTACCGTTGGCCAGCACTGAAGACCCGACTATTACGACCCCGTAAGCAAGCAACGCCGCCGACTTGGAAAAAAAGCCTGGTCTATGCCTATATAAACTATCCATTCTATCCAGTACCAGTGGCTTCGAAATTGTGAGTTTGAAGCTTGGGAGCACGACACACAAAGTCCCTCTCGCTGACTATGGGCGGCAGGCTGCTACCCGGCTCCGCGCCTTGCATCAGGCCTGGCGCGAAACCGAATTTCTAACTTAGAAGCTAGCGAAACTCAACAGCCAGGGTTAATGCCAACCAAATCCGACACCTACTAGATGAAAGGGCAACCAATGCCGGGCCGCGGAGAAAAAAGCAGGTTGCTCTGGCCCATTAGTGAACAAAATCTGACCAACGCTGTGCTCCGTGAAGTTACTCCACCCAAGCAATCACTCGCGCGCTTAACAGCAGACTCAGGTGGTATTCGTAGGAACAGCCAGCCGTCATAACTATCCAGTGAGCCTCTTTCACGCAGGTGCTCCTATTATCTCAACTGCTCGCGTACTACTATCGCTCGGACTGCTTTAGTGACTTTCCGCGCCCGGCATCTTTTTTCCAGCACGGTTGCTGTTTTCCTCATAAGTCTGCTAGGCACCGACCGCAAAAAGCCTCGTTATTGCATCGATACACCAACAGATAAATTTAGGATTATTTCATTTTTAATACTATTTCCGCTTATTCTTCCAGAACCGATTTCGCTTAGCATTACATTCACCTGTTTACCCGTCGCCTCACCCGGTCCGTTAAGCTTGCTCATGAGTAAGCGTACCGGAGTTGATGGCTTGCCTGGCCGGATGTTCTATGCGAGAACCGGCTAGCCCGGTTACTGGGTAGCGCCAACCCCGTGGTACTTTTGTGGCGCTTCTGGCGGCTGGTCCGTCCCGCCGGCCGCGTTTAGTGCCTGCCAGCGGACTAGGTATCGATGGGTCTTTCCCTGTTTAGTCTATGAGCCCTTTTCCAGTGCAAGCGGCCGGCACATCGGCCCAGGCAAAAAGACAAGCCCTGCAGGACCACATCTTGGCGGTCATCAAGGGACACCGGCTAGCCGGAGTTGCGGTGGCCATGGGGGTAGGCAAGACCCTCATCGGCCTGCGTGATATGGAGCGAGTGCTGGCTGAAAGTCAACCGCTGGAGGCCACGGCCAAACCATTTCTGGTCGCGGCCCCAACAACGGCCATCTTGGACTCCTGGTCCCTGGAGGCGCACAAATTTGGCCTGGCCCACCTGCTCAACCAGATTGAGTTCACCACCTACCGCTCGCTGAGCAAGACCCTGGACCGCAGCCGCTACCACAAGCTATACCTCGATGAGTGCCACGCCCTCAAGGACTCGCACGAGCCGAGTCTGAAGGCCCACGCGGCGCGCAAGCAGAATATCCTGGGCCTGACCGGCACGCCCCCAGCGCAGGCCGACTCAGAGAAAGGCCGATTGGTGACTACCTATTGCCCCATGCTGCTTAATTACACGACCGACGAGGCTGTGCTCGCGGGCCTGCTCAACGACTACCGCCTGGTCGTACACCGCCTGTCCCTGAGTTCTGCGCGGGACTATGTGGTCGCTTTCCAATCGGGAAGCCAGTTCACCACCAGCGAGCGCGAGAGCTACCAGTACTGGAGCACGCGGCTGGCCAACTCTGCCCAAGATGCACTGCCCGTCGAGACGCTGCGGCTGCTGCGCATGCAGGGCCTGATGCAGTACCCGAGCAAGGGCCGCTACATGGCGTAGCTGGCGAGTCATTTTGCTGAGAAGGTGCTGCTCTTTACCTGCAACCAGCAACAGGCCGAGGAGCAGGCCGCGCATACATACCATTCCAAGAACAAAAACAGTCAGGCCAACCTGGATATGTTCAACAAGGGCGAAATACAGCGCTTGGCCTGCGTGGCGCAGCTCTCGGAGGGGGTCAACATTCCCAACCTGCGCGTCGGCATCATCTGGCATGCGTTCGGCAACGAGCGGAAGGCGACCCAGCGCATTGGCCGGCTGTTGCGCCTGAATCCCGACCAGACGGCCACCGTGCACCTGCTCATGTACCAGGACACGGTGGACGAGCAGTGGGTGGAGCAAGCCCTGGCCGCCTTTGACCTCACCAAAATCAGCTACGTGGACGCCGACAACATCCTTCCTGCGTTGGAGGCGTTACAAGCTTCTTAAATGAAGATAGCCTGATTCAGCGCTGTCTGAGTACTAGGGGTCTCACTAGAGCAGGAACAGAAAACCCCGCTAAGGAATTTCAGCCAGCACTATTCACCAGCTAGCTGGGTTCGGCAATAGGTTCTGAGTGCATGTTGGTAGTTGGGAACGCAAGTGCCTTATCTTGCTGACGCTAGCCCCCCCCCCGTTATGGACCCCTCCGCCGCCCAGCCTGCTCCCGTCACCGACCCGGCTCAATTGCCCGCGCTGTTACAGCAGCTGGTAACGGACCTGGCCGACCCCGCCATTGCCTATCTGCTCGGGGGCCACTCCTACGACCGCACGAACCACCCGCGCTACCGGCACTTTCAGGCCGTGTTTGCCCTGCGGCAGGGGGAGGTAGACAACGTGGAGGTGGGACTGGATTTCGTGGCCTTTGACACGGCGTTTATTCGATACCCTGACCAAGGCGAGCCGCACTATCCGGGTCCGTGGGCTGACCGCTTCCGGGCCACCGCCCCTTTCGCTGAACTCTATCAACTCTGCCGTAAGGTGCTCACCCCGGCGGAGCAAATGGCCGAGGAAGTGAGCGATGGACCTGAGACCATCCTGTATTATAATGAGGCGGCTTATAAACGGTACCCCACCCCAGCCGACATCAACCAGGCCTATGCGGCGGCTCCCCCTTCCGGGGAAGACCCACTGGTGGCTGTCCTGACGGCGGTGGAAGTAGGCCTGGCGGACCCCGGCAATCATTACCTGGTGAATACGACCGCTTTCGAGAGCCCGGATGGTCCCGTGCTGCTGGGCATGCTCCATCTACAGGCGCACACTGCCCGGGACTTGGTGATTGAGGCCGATGGCTTCACTTGCTCCGTGCTGCTCGACTCGTACGACCGGCGCGCGTGGTCAACCGTGCGCGTGGCTTTTGACCAGGTGTGGCAAGTGCTACGCAGCGATAGTCCCCAAGTGGACATGGAAGAAATCGAGGATGCCGGAGGCCTGCTCTACGACGCGCCCGAGGTGCTGAGCGCCTACGCTCGGCAGGGACGGACGGCTTAACAACTTTGCTGCCTCCACAATGGAAGAATTGCTCCACCCCCGCCATCCCCTGGATAAATACCACCAGTCGCAATTGCAATTTCTCGCGGCGCTGCCAGAGGCGCAACGGGCCTATCACGCCCGGCTGTTTCGGTTGGGCAACGCCAGCTACCGCTACCAGCAGCAGGCCGAGGGCGAGGTGACGGAAGACGACTTTCGCCATTGGCTCGCAGGCTTACCTGAGAAAATGCGGGTAGCCATGGAGCGCGATGGCTTCGAAGCGAACAAGAACAGCCTGCCGCTACGGCGGCACGCGCTCGAGCGCCGCGACCTGGGCTACGAGGCGTTCTTGCAATCTATCCTTTCGCCCGAGGATTGGGCTTACCAGCAGGAATTGGCACAGCCCCCGGCCCCCGAGTACAAACGCCGCTAAAAGAAAAAAACCAGTGGTCGATGACCCGTTTCGGGTGACGCTGTAGCGTTTTCAAGCAGAAGTTTCAAGTTAAGAACGACCGTCCCAGCCATAAGAACAAAAACTGTTTACCTAGCCAATGCCCATTGTTATTCCCCGCTTGATTAGTGTGCTCACGCTGTTTCGCTGCCCTTGGCGTTGCTAAAACGCTCGCGACCCAGGTGCGCGAGCTGTTTCCCACTATCCTTTTTCATCCTTCGTGGCTTTACCGCATTTATCGCTCTGGGCTTAACGATTTTCATACTTTACCCGGCTAGGTAAATGGAACGCTCACTCTCACAATGCCAGCAAGACAATACTGCCGTGTTGCTTAAAATACATATTGCGTGTATTGCAGTATTTATTAAGCATGACGGAGTTCGTGAGATTACCCCTCTCGAAGCTGGACGAATGAGGCTGCTGCTTTACATATTGCAGTATTGCACACAAATGCTCAGCCCGTAAAGAATGGGAAACTGATAGACGATATCTTTATTTACAAGATGTTCGTACGCTTTTTACTGTAAATATGTATTGCAAGGCGGCCGCTGGCATTACCGTACTGTAGTAGAATTTAAAGCGTGGTAGATTGATTATTGCCATATTGCAATGTGGCTGATGTTTTTGTATTGCTGATAATTTCATGTTGCGTTGAAGCATACATTGCTGTATTGCTTATAACTTTGTATTGCAGCACAGCTGATATTTTTGTATTGTCTGTGTTGTCGTATTGCAATGTTGCAAATTAGTAGTATGTTTGCGAAGAATCTATTTCCCCTCTGTATGCGCATCCTAACATTTGCCAACAATAAGGGTGGGGTCGGCAAGACGACTTCTGCCCTGTCTGTTGCCCACCGCTTGGCTGAATTGGGCAACCAGGTGCTCTTTATCGATGCCGACCCACAAGCCAATGCCAGCACAGCCTCCGGCCTGCCGGCCGAACAGCCGCACCTGGGTCTGGCCCTTACGGAAGGGGAGGGGGTACCCACGCTGGCCGCGCTCTGTTACCCGCTAAGTACAGGCTTAAGCATGGTGCGTTCGGCGCGCATCATGGCTCAGCAGGAAAAGGGTTTCGGTAATGCGCCCGACTACCAGTTCTTTTTCCGCGACCAGCTCAAAGATGTGCAATCCCGTTTCCATTACGTCATCATCGACACCGCCCCAAACCTGGGGCCACTTACCGTATCGGCATTGGTGGCCAGCGAGGCGGTGTTCATTCCGTTGCAACCCAATTTATTTGGCAGCGAGGGGATGACGGCGCTCATTGATATGGTAGCCCGTCTCAAACGCAACTTTAATCCGCAACTACGGGTCGGAGGTATCTTCTTTACTAAATACTCGTCTACTTACCGCAAGGCCCTGCACCACCAGTATGCCCGCGACCTGCAGGCCGACCCAGCACTGGCCGCGCTGATTATGCGCCAAACTATCCGGGAGAACGTTTCCCTGGATGAGGCGCAGAGCATGCAACGGCCCATCTACGATTGGGCCCCTAACTCTAACGGGGCCGCTGATTACCGTGGCCTCACGGACGAAATTCTTACCCGCATTTCCTGATTTTTATGGGCAAGCCCTCAATGATTGGCACGCGCCCCCGGGTGGCCGCGAGTGCTGACGACCTAATCTATGGGGTGGAGGCCTCTGCGGCCCCGCTCTTCCCTACGGGGCCGGTGGCGCTCCCTCCGCCAGCTGAGCCGGAAGCCGTCCCGGTCAGCCGGGTAGTGTTCACCAACCAACTCAAGCCCGACGTCTATCGCGAACTGCGCCAGTACGAGTACTGGGCGCACATGGAGTTGCACGAGGTGCTGCACGAGGCACTAGTGGCATATCTGGCCGATAAGCCCGAGGCAAAGAAAGCCCTGCCACCTAAAGTAGCCGCCAAAACGCTCAAGCGCTTGGTGCGCAAGCCCGACTAGCGGGCATGTTGGTATCGGCCGGCTTCTCTCAGCACCGCACTCCGGGGCCTGCTTTGCTGCCGGGTAGGGGAGGGGTTTTGGCCATTCGGAGTTCCGCTATCGGCGGGTTAGCTTGGCCATCAGGGGACCCGCACTCCCCCTGCGGGAGCTGAAACAAATCGTGAAGTGTAGAAGCAGACAGTAATGCCTCAAAAATTTCGTTGCGATGCCCTGTAAGTTAGCGTTTGCACGCGGCAGCGGTAGCCACACCAGTAGGCTAGCTCTGCTCCGCTGCGCCGCCGCCTCCCGAAAACTAACTGCGTTTCGGGGATTTGTTTTTGAAAAAATAATTTACAAAAAGGCTAGCTTTTTAAAAGATTAAACTATATTAGAAGTATTACCCCCTCCACAACCCATTGATTATTCGTGTGTTGAAGGCGATATGTGTAACTAAAAAGACGGTAAGTGTAACCAAAAAGACGCTATCTGTAACTAAAAAGACGGCAAGTGTAACTAAAAAGACGTTGGGCCCCTTGACTACCTGTAACTAAAAAGACGGCACCTGTAACCGAAAAGACGGTACCTATCTGTAACCAAAAAGACGTTTGAAATCGGTTCTAAGTGTAACCAAAAAGACGTTTAGAGTCGGTTGCAAGTGTAACTAAAAAGACGTTTAGATTCAGTTGCAAGTGTAACCAAAAAGACGTTGGCATCCTGTTCTATCTGTAACCAAAAAGACGGCATTCAATGCAACCGGAAGACAACCCCAACCAGCAGCTTGCTCAACACAACGCGCTGATAAACGCTCGTTTTTCGATGATACCGCTGCAAATGCGGCTGTTCGTGTCCATGCTGGCCCGGCAGGACTTCGGACAAACCGAATTCCGAAGCCACCTCATTCCCATTAAGGAATTGATTCTCGATTCACACGGAGGGTCGTCCTACGAACGGGTAGATGCTATGTGCCAGAACATCATGGAGTTTAAAATCTACATTGAGAAGCTGGAGCCCCAAACCCGCCGTCGCACTAAAAAACCGGCCTTTACTTACATCAATCTAATTTCGACCGCCAGTTGGGAACCCGAACTGGGCGGGGTTGTAGCCAGCTTCAACGTGGATGCCCTGCCCTACTTGCTGCAACTTCAAGAGGCCGGCAACTTCACCCTAGCTGACCTAAAAGAGGTCCAGAAGCTCAAAAGCCCCTCTGCCTTGCGTATCTATTGGTTGCTAAAAGAATACGCGGAATTTGGCCGTCGCACCATGAGCGTAGAGGAGTTGCGGTTTGTGCTTGATGTGCAGGACCATGAATATCCTCAATTCAGGAGCTTCAAGGCTAAAATACTGGAACCTGCCCGCGACCAGCTCGCCTTCACCGACATACCCTTTTCCTACGAGGTGCAGCGGCAGGGTAAAGTAGTGCAGCGGGTTAGCTTTCAGTTTGCGCGCAAGGCCCCGGCCAAGAAAGCGCCCGTTTTGCCGGTGGACTCCTGGGCTACCGCGCTGCTGGAGCTAGGGTTGAAGGCCGACAGCATCAAGCAAGTGGAAGCCCAGCTAAACACCAAGGAATACGACGAGGGGTACCTGCGCTTCGTCGTCGAAAGAGTGGGGTCGCAGCACCGGCTGGGAAAAATCAAAAAGCCCGCCGGGGCCATCTACAAAGCATTGGTAGAAAAATACCTGTTGCCGGATTACCTTGAGAGCCAGCGGGCAGCTGCGCCGCCCAAAAAGGCACTGGCTCCCAAAAAAGCGGCGGTGACTGCTGAAGTTGCTTACTTAGTGGCCGAAGTACGGGCCATGTACGACAACCCTGGACCTTTCGCCAAGAAAGACCGTCTGCCCACCTTCGAGGAGCATTTGCAGGCTATCTATCTCTCCCAAGGGTTTATCCTAGAGGAACGGGCCGGCCAACAATGGCTTGTAAAAAACTAAGGGAAGAATGTTGCATTAGGCTGGTCGATGCACGCTCCTAAGCACCCCATTTTAGGCACGTCTGGTGTTATAAGTGCCGAGCCATTAGCTTTTAGCGGATAGCCGTTAGCTTTTTTGTTTACTATCAAGCAGTTGCACCAAACGCATTAGCTGATTAATTATGGGCAGGCACTTAATTGCCCTATTTCGGTGATGGATTGACTGCCTGTAAGCAATCTGATTCGCTTTTGCATAGGAGCCGTAGGTCCGCCGAAGCCGACCTTTACATGGTTAATAAACAGTGAGGTGGTCTGACTAGGCCGAAAACAGGATGGCGACAATTTTATTCCCCACTGCCTTCTACACAAGTCCCTGCCATCCCAAATAGGTGAGGTGGTCTAGGAATGACAGACAGAAGAAGGACGTATATTTCTTCTGTTATGGCAGCAAAAACCAACGGAGCATCGCCCGACAAACGGCGTAAATGGAGAGCATCAAAAAGTGTGGGGCAGTCGGGGTCACCGAACCCACGGCCACTATGGGGCCAGTTATGTTGGCATCCGCTCAGCCTGATTGCCCCACACGTTTTGATGCTCTCAACGCATTCTCTTCGCATAAGCTTCTCCGCCGTTGGTGGCGCAGGCCCTCGCGAATGCTCGGGAGCAGCTGGAGCGCTACTTCCCCGCCGTGAGCTGGACCACGTGGCGCGAGATGCTCCGGCAATTGCAACTGGACGTTTTAGGGAACGGAAATGCCGTCACGTTTGATTGGCAGGCCTTGGTTCTCCGGGTTCAATGCCTGGCCGCCTCGCTGGAACGGACTACGCCGGACCCGTCAACGGAAGGAGAGGCACACGCGCAACTCCGGGCCTACCGATAGCACGCCGTCCAGGCGCTGGCCGAGTTGCAGGCCAACCCGCACGTGATTGGCCCGTTGCTTTACGCGTTGGTGACGCAGCTGGCCCAGGACCACGCCGGAGCCGTGGAGGTCGCTGACGCCGCTCCGGGAGCTGGTCCGCACCCGGCGAACCCGTTGCGCCCGCCGGCCCGCGAACGGACGGTCCCGGCGCCATGCCCGGCCGTTGAGTCGCCGGAGCCGGGCGCTGCTGGGACCGATTTGGCCCCCTCGGGGCCCCTGGTCCTGCCATCAAATCCCCCTCGCCGCGGCGCACATTTCGCGCCATCGTCGAGCGGCACCCTCGGGCCGATGGCCAGGTCGGGTCCACGATACGGGAGCTCTGTGCCACGAGGTCGCGCAGGCGCGGGTAAATCCGGGCCACCTGTCGGTGGAAAAGGTGGTGGCGCTGGCCAAAGCGCTGGGCGAATACCCCCTGGGCGTCATGTTGGACCCGCTGGTGGAAGCAAGCGCGAAGAAAAGAAGGAAAAGAAAAAATGAGCGCGGCAACCCTCACGGTAAAGAGAAAGCTTCTCTGAATAATGCAACCAAACCAAGAATAAAATAAGAATGTTATACGTGGCCCATTGCCTGATTAAGGGAATGTTTCAAATGGTTTTAAGTAGCACAAAATCTCAAAAAAGTCACTTAATACCAACTTCCTCAGCTATTTCCGCACAAAACACCAATAGTTTCTCAAATGTCTCCAAGCCGCGCTAGAATCAGGGGGTTAGGGGTATAAAAGGGTACTAAGCCAGTTGCAGAATTGTGCTTTTTATTACTCGTAATCAATTAATCATCTTTGGCTACCTAGGCCCGCCGCCCCTGCACCACAACACCGGTCGTCCCCCATAAAGGGGTTGCGTTAGTAACTGGACAAAGAATTACGGTAAGGGCCTCAGGGGACGCAGGCCATTGACCAGCACGTCGGCGGGCAGCTGGAAAGAATAGCGGCCCAGGCGGTTCAAATGGGCAAAACGCGCCGGCGAGAGCTGGGTCAGGTGCTCAGGCAGCACTGGTGGCCCCACCGCCTGCTGGCGTTGCAAGGCCAGCTGGGCGTAGACGGTGTTCCAGACGACGACCCCGTTGGTCACCACGTTGAGGCAGCGCACGACTTCCTGCTGGGCTTCTTCCTGCTTTTGGCGCAGCACCCCGTCGCCCCCAAACCAGAGCCAGCTGCGCAGCGCGTGCAGCTGTTCGCCTTTGTTGAGCTGGGCGTGGATGCGCCGGCGCAGGGCCTGCGAGTGCAGGTAGCGCAGGATGAAGGCCGTTTTGACCAGGCGCCCGTATTCCTGCAGCAGGTGCGTGAGGTGGTGCTGGCGGGGATAGGCCTGTAACTTGCTGATGAGCAGCGAAGCACTCACCCAGCCGGTTTTTAGCGAGCCCGCCACGCGCAAGAGGTCGTCCCAGTGCTGGCGCACGTATGCGGGATTGAAATGGGCCGTGAATTTGAGCGAAGGATAATTCAGCTCACGCCCTTTGATGCGGCACAGGCGTTGGTTGGCCAGGTCGCGCAGGCGGGGCGAGAATTGCAGGCCCAGCAAATCAAAGAGGGCAAACACGAGGTCGGTGTAGCCATGCGTGTCGGTCGTATGTTCGAGCAGCGGCAGCTCCGTTTCGTTGCCCAGCACTTCATCGAGTACATAGGTCGCATCGCGCGTGGTGGAGGAAATGGCCCGGCTGCCGAACTGCGCGTACTGGTCGGCCGTGTGGGTGTAAAAGGTCAGGCCCTGCCCGTAGCCAAAGTAGCGGGGGATGGCGCGGGCGTTGCGGATTTTGCCGCTGACGGGGAAACGCTGGCCGTCGGAGGAGGAGAGCGTGCCCCCGCCCCAGTGCTGGGCCAGCCACTGGCGGTGCTGGTGGTTGACCAGGCGGGTGGTGGCGCGTTTGAGCGTGTCTTCGCGCAAGTAGTTGGCCGCTACCCAGCACAGGGACTGGTAGTCGAGGCCCGTGCTCTGGGCCATCTCGCGCAGGGAGATGTGGCAGGCATTGGCCAGCAGGGCCGCGTAGAGCAGGGCCTGGTGCTCCGGGGCGCGGGGCGTGGTCTGGTCGAGCCCGGTCAGCTCGGCCGAGAAACCGGTCCACTGGTCGACTTCCACCAGCACTTCCGTCAACTCGGCTCGGGGTAGGGAGGCGGTCAGCAACGCGCGCAACTGCTCGACTTCGGGGCGTAGTTCTTCGGCCTTGAGGGGCGTCACCACCAATTCCCCGTCCTCATCAAGGCGAATGTCCTGGCCCTGGGCCAGTAACTGCTCCAACAGCGGCAGCTGCGTCTCCACTTCCTACAGGCGCTCGTCCAGACGGTTCGCGCTGCCGAGTTGCGCGAGCAAGTCCGGGCGTTGGCGCGCCCATTCGGCGGGGGAAAGCAGGTAGGTATCAAGCGAAGCGTATTTGCGCGAGGCGTTCACCACCACGTCACCCGCCCGCAGCCGTTCGCGCAGCGTGGCCAACACGCACAACCCGTAGCGGGGACGGTGGGCGTGGCCGTCTTGGTCGAAGACGAACGCGCGCCAACTGGTTGGGATAAAGGCCGTGGCGGCGTCTTCGGGCAGTTTACGCCGTTGGCCCGTGTGCAGCTGACCGACCAGCGTAAGGGCATCGGCGAAGTCGTCCTCCGCAAAGGCCTGCTCAAACGCTACCTGTTGCAAGAGGCTGCCCAACACCGTATTCAACCGAGAAGCTACCGGCAGCAGGTAGTCCAGGTACGAGTGGCGGGCCGGGCGGGCAAAGTCCGCCACGGCCGCGAGGGCGGCTTGCAGCTGCTCGCGCGGCACCTGCGCGTAATCTGCTCCCGCAAGGCCTCATCCGGCACGTGCTCCTCGTCCATGACGGCCTTCTTATAGCAGCGAGGGGATAAAATTACTGTAGGCTTGGCAAGGAGGATTTCACTCAGAGAATATGGTAGAAGATAAAGTAGTTCATCGTCAGATTAAACAGCGCGTGCGCCACCATCGCGCCGAGTATGGACCCGCTCTTGGCGCGGGCGACAGAGAACAAGAGGCAAGTGCCAAACAGCGATACGACCCAGAGCAAGGCGGGGCCGGGCAGTAAATGCCAGCCACTTACGGTATAAATCAGCCCGAAATGAGCGAGGTGCACGAGCGCGAAGGCGGCACTATCGACTAGGCTGGCTTTCCAGTTTCCCAGGCGAGGGGCAAAGCATTCATGCACCAAGCCCCGGTAAAACAGTTCCTCCCCGATAGGACTGAATACCATGCTGGTAGCTGAAAAAGTCAGGAAGTAGGTCAGCCGGTCCGGTGGCGATAGGACTCGGGGGAGCTTGGAGTAGGTTTGGGAGATATAGACCAAGGGATTGCCTGTTCCCAACTGGAAAAAAAAAGTCGCGAGGTAGAACAGTGCGGTACAGCTTACCATCCCGAGCATTCCCCCCAACAGCACGCCCGCCCAGCGAGTGGGCCATACCAGTCCGATTTGCCGGCGACCGCTCCTGGTCAGCAGCACGAACGGCAGGAAGGCCATCGCCACGAACACAAAGGCCACTATCTGATAGCTCTTGGTGACGTTAGCCTGAAGGGCCAGCGCGAACCGGATGAGGCTAAACAAGGCAATTAGCAAGAGGCCGGTTTGCCTGTTCAACCGAAGATGGTTCGCAGCAAAAGCCCGAAAAAAGGGAGATAAGGCGGGAAATTCAGGGGTCATCATTGGGTAAAATAAAGCTATTCGGCAGCAAGTCAAGCCAGTACACTGGCCATTGGCAATTAATCGTTGCGAGCCAGACGCTACCCGCAGCACTGGCTTTGATTAAAAGTTTGGTCCAAAAGTCGCATTTGGGGCGCTGGTCTCTTTGCCCTCAAGGGCTTCCTGCTCGACGGTGAGGAGCGCGTTTAGGTCAAAACGCATCGGCAAGCGCCTGGTGGGGGAAATCGCCCCCTTGCAGGTTGACGTTCTGCCAGTTCACGGGCGACATGCGGGCAATGGTATCGGCCAATCCCTGCCGCTCGGCGGGCAAGGTCTGAAATCACGTTAGCACGCGCTAGCTGTTTCGTCATCCATTCGATTACTAACCGCCCTATTTGGGTTCTCCTCCGGACTTCTGCTTCCTCTTTCAGTCATGTTGGTAAAGCCACATCGTGGCGTTGGCTGGCATAGTTAGTTCTGCTGATTTAACAACTGGCCGTAATATTTTTTGTACAGCGTTTGGGGCGGTCAGTGGCGCCGCTTTTAGCTCGTCCAACAGACCTGCCAACTCGGCGCGGCTGCCAACGTAGCAGCGCTTCAGTATCTCTTGGCTAATCTGCCTGGTAAACGGCGCCAGTACGAATTTAATGAGTGCTGGCGTCATACTGTAACAGGCCGTGAGATAGGGCATTACATTAAGCAACTGAGTCAGCTGCATCTCTCCATCTGTCGAGCGGGCTATAACGCCCAACAGGCACAATACCTGCAACGGCTGCTGGCCACTGAGCTTGTAGGCGTCTGCTTGCTGGAGCAGACGCCGGCCAGCAGTGGCCGGCAGCAGTACTTGCCGACTCAGGTCAAATACCGTCGTCCACTTGGCCTGATTAGAGGCCTGGGGCATATAACTTGTGAGAACCTCTTCGCAGGCCCTCACCAGCTCAGCACCGCGTGTTGGATTAGCTGTTTGGGCGGCCAAAGTCAGGACCAGCATGGGCACTATGACGTAGATTACGCAGTCTTCCTCGGCCCGTTCCCATACTGAACTGGGCTTGGTTCTGTACAGGGCGGCTACATCAACAGAGTTCATAGCCGCCTTCATGCCCCCTCCCTGCTCAGCAACGTAGGCACGTAGGGCCGCAGATAGCAACCCGGCTTCAAATGCTTCCGCGAAGTGCCCAGTGCTGAACAAGTGAGCCCCGCATAAGGAAGCTATCGTAATGAGCTCCTGGTCGCTGTCCGACTGGCGCGCCACCTCAAAGGCGCGTCGGGCCCACTCACTTGCTTTCGTGTCATTGCCAACACCTTCCGCAAAGACGGCCATGAGGTAGAAGAGAATGTACGGCGCGGGCTGAGCCTGGTAAAGGTCAGAGAGGTCCTTTGTGTTGAAGGTAAAAAATCCTTGGAAAGGCACCACATATTCCGAGCCGTCGGCCACCCACTCAGGTACCTTTTCGCGAGCGGTAGCAGGAGCGATATACCCCAGGGCGTGCCGTAACAGCACGTACTGCCTCATCCAAGCGGGAGTGGGTGCGTCTCCCTGCATGTCGTGCAGCTGATTAACTACATTTTCAAACCGCGAATAGCTTTGAGACGAATCATCGTGCAGCCAATAAGCCAGCGCTTCCTCGGCAATCACCTGCACCCGCTCAAGCGCTGACAGTGTTTCATTGCCCACCGCCAACTCGGTGGCCCTGGTACTGAGTCGCAGCGCTTCGGCCCGGTCACGGTGCGAGTTAGCTGCTGCCGCGTACACGAGCGTTTCTACAAAGTTGTCCTGCTGCTCCCCTGGCAACGCAACGGCCTTGGTCAGCCACTCCACGCTGTCCGCTGGGGCATCGGGCGTAAACAGGAATTGCCCCAGAGCCGCGTAGAACAGGTAGCGTGCCTGGGAATCCGTCAGCGAAGCCGCCGTAGCAGCCAGTTGGGCCGTGGTGCCGGGACGGTCGCCAGCAACCTGAAAGTACAGCGGGACGCTGGTCGCTAGGACAATTGCCTGTAGCAGGGGCTGCTGCTGGCTGGCAAAGTAGGCGGCCATTTTTTCAAAGCTGGCCAGCAAGCTGTTGGTGTTGGTAGTTGTCTCCGCAGCGGCCAATTGCCGGCTGACCAGCGTTACCGCCGTTTGGGCAATTTCCTCTGCCCAGACGACCAGTCCCAACTCCTCGCGTAATAGCCCAGCCAATTCCAGCCACTGCGCCAGGCTTTCGAAAGTGTTTAGGCTGCGAATAGGCAACCAGAACAGAGAGGCCAAGTTGGGAATTGAAACGCTTTCGTCGGCTACGTCATGCAGCTCGTGGCGGTAGCGAATAACGAAGGCAAGCGTTGGCCAAAACTGGGCCGGTATTTCTTCCTCCACGTCAAAGTTGACCAGCCACAACGCTTTCGCCAGCACCTGCTCCGCCAGCGGGGCTTCCGTTTCGGCGGCGTAGCGAGCCAGCCACCGCTGATAAGTAGTTATGTCGTTGCCCAACAGGCGATGCAGGCGGCTCTGCTCGTGGCGGGTAAACGCGCGCAGGGGCAGCGACATTGAGGCCGGCATATCTACTTGCGCCCATACGACCAGCAGGCTGGAGAAGCTAAGTAGCCGCGCCTGCTCGGCCGATTGAGTGGCCTGAAATACACCAAGCAGCAGCACGCCGGCACTGGTGTATTCATGCCCTTTACAAAACTCCGTGAAGCTGTGGGTAGCGGCCAGCAGGTCAATCGGCTGTTTAGTGAGCAGGGATTTTGCCAGCGCGACATGCACCTGCTGGGCTTCTTGTGTCAGCAGGTTGCGCTCCCCCAACTCACGAAGCAGCGGCGAAACGTAATACACATCATCTACGGGCCGAATCCAGCGGTTGAGCAGCTGCTGGAATGCCTCGTACGGCGCATTAATGGTCGAAGAAACCGCGCTGACGGCTTGCACCTGCTCAAACCGGAAGCCCCAACTTATGCCGCTCAGCCGGTAAAGCAACTGCTTGACGGCAGGGTCGGTAATGGTTTTGGTAATGGCGCGTTGCGCGGTGGCCAGCGTAGCGGCGGAGAACTTCCCATCAAATACGCCGTCGAAAAGGTGCTGACTATCCGCGCTCGGGGGCAGGCTTTGCCAGTAGCGCAACAGGTCGCCGACCAGCGTCGGGTTACGATGCGTCAGCAACGCGACGAACTCTGTTAGCTCGACATTTTGTGTTTGGGGCTTAGGAAGCAAAAATCAGGAATCAGGGCGTAACTTCTTGTTATGCACCCCACTAACCGCTATTATAAGTGCAGCAAAATTTCGGAGGTCAAATTTCGCTATTTGTTGCGTCTTTTTGCCCTGGATTTGACGGCCTCGGACGCGGCCCGACTCACAGGCCTGAGCACCCGCGCCGTCAATGCGCTCTACCTGCGGCTGCGCCACCGATTCCTGGCGTGGAGCCCCGTGCCGGCCGAGCTGGCCGGGGCGGTCGAACTCGATGAAAGCTACTTTGGTCCGCGGCGGGTGCGTGGCAAACGGGGCCGGGGAGCGAGCGGCAAAACCATCGTCTTCGGCCTGTTCAAACGCGGCGGGCAGGTGTACACTGAAATCGTTCCCGATTGCTCGAAAAAGACCCTGCAAGCCATTATTCGGGGCAAAATCGACGTTTCGGCCATGGTCAACACCGACGGCTGGCGCGGGTATGACGGGCTGGTGGATGTGGGCTTCGACCGCCACTTTCGCGTCCGCCACGGCCAGGACGAGTTCGTTCAAGGGGCCTCGCACATCAACGGCATCGAGTCCTTCTGGAGCTTTGCCAAAGCCCGCCTCCAGCAGTTCAAAGGCGTGCCCAAACACACCTTCTTGTTGCACTTGAAAGAGTCTGAATTTCGCTTCAATCATCGCTACGAAGACCTTTATAAATTGCTCCTTAAATTACTTCGTCAACGGCCCCTCTGACCCAGTTTGCTTCCTAAGCCCCTGTGTTTTAAGCCCGCGGTTAGTAATACACTCCGTAATCTCCTCATTTGTGAAATCAAGCTGGTCATACCCGTAGCAGGCACCAGGGACCAAAAGCTGAGCGGTCGAGGGGGGCAAGTTGGCGTGTGAAGTGGTTAGCAAGTACCCGCCCTGTTGCGTTACCGTAGCAGCCAGCCGCGCCAGTTGGTTTTCCAGGGCGGAGCTTGGGTCTATCAGGGGGAGGTCGTCGAGAACCAGCAGCGGGTGGGTCGGCGCGGGTGAGTCGTTCACCGCTTGCCAGAAAGCTTCTATTACTAAACCTGTCTTTTCCACGCTGTCTTGAAAGTCGTGTAGGTCCAGCCAATAAACTTCAGATTGCCCGTGCGATACTAACGCTGCTAGTTGTGACTTGCCGCTGCCCTGCGTACCAGCGATGTGGACCCATTGGCCTGCCCGCAGCCGCTGCCACAGCCCGGCCACTTTTGTGGCCCGGCGGTTGCCATCCCGCACCAGCACTGGCGGCGTGCAGATAGGCGTTGCTAGCTGGTAATCGAACACCGTGCCGGCTTGGCGTAGCAGGCCGACTTCGCCCGTCAGTTTCGTAAGTTGGTCCGCGGTCTGGGTCGTCGTGGTTTCCAACTGGCCGAGGCGCCCTTCGACTTCTCCCAGTAGCTGGTGAATGAGTAAGAGCGCCTGCTTGTCGGCCGTACTCATTGGTAACTGAGCCTGTATCTGCAACTCTGGCTGACTAAGCTGCTTTACTCCCTTGCAGCCCAGCAACTTGGCTACGTATAGGAACAAGCGGGCATACAGCAGCTCCGCGCTGTCGGCGTTTGCTGCTAGCCCGGCCGCCTGCAACTTGTCTTTCACTTGCTGGCTCAACATTTCGTGACCGCCCTGCCAAGTGCTCCACTCTACGCGCCGAATGAAGCACAGCAGTTCCTCGCGGTCCTCCACACATGTGGCAAAGGCTTGCCAGAGGGCCTGCTTATCGGCCGGCTGGCTACCAATCTGGGTCTGGAGCCGCTGCCGTAGGTGCTGTTGTAGGCCGTCGACCCGGTAGTCGGTGCTGGTTAGCTCCGGCTGGTTGACCAGCGCCATCCAGGCTGCTACCCCACTCGTCTTGTCCGTAAACAAAGCGGGGCTTTCGGTGGTGTAGTCGGCGTTGGTGACGTAGCGAAACAGCAATTCCTGCTGCGGATTATTTTGCTGATGCTGAAAAAATGTGACTAGCATTTCCACCACCCAAGCCTGATTCAGGGTAAATGAGGTTTCCCGGTGCTTTATCTGCTCCAGCTCGCGCATAGGATTCGCCGCTGCGAAACCTGCCGAAATGATGTCAACGTCTTCGCCACGCTCCAACTCAAGGAGTTGTGTAGGCTTCAGCGCAATCCAGCGCAGCAGCGTGGTATCGAATTGGTAGACAAACCCTCGAATCGTAGCCCAAGCATCACGGTTATCAATGGGAGTAAAAGTGTCATTCATGCTAAGATGGTAACAACCGCTTTTTTCTAACAGTGCCAGAGTCGACAACCGACAGTCGCTTACAGTGCCCAGCCTATGCCAGGCGACTGCAAATAACACTTTGAATAATAGCAATTGCGACTTTTGGACCAAACTTTTAACCAAGGCCAGCACTGTGGCCATAGCAAGGGTGGTAAGCCATTACATTAGGTACCGCTATACACTTGAGGTACCAACCTACCAGCCGGACCCCGACAGCCGCTGCACCGTGAAGCGCCGCGCGACCTTCACAAAGCGCCTACCATTAGTAGCCATAATGGCTTAGAGTAACTTTATCCCCCTACTGCTATAAGAAGGCCATGACCAGGCCGACGGCCTGCCCGAGCGTGCGCAACGCCTGGTCTTTGGCCCGGGCGTGCGCCAGCTGGTCGTCCTGCAGCGCCCGCCGGGCGCGGGCCACGGCGTGTTCCCAGTGCTCGTCCACCATTTTCAGCACCGTATCGGTCAGGTCGCGGTAGGCCTCCCGACACGCGGCGACCAGCAAAGGGTAGCGTTTGGCCGGCGTGAAGCGCTGAAGCACCTGGTTGGTTTTATTGCGGGCGGTGTGGGCCAGCCGCTTCTGCCGGTTGGGGTGCAGGTGCTCCGCGGCCCAGGTCGGCACGCCGAGTTGGTCCAGATAGGCCAACTTCCCCAGCACCTGCTGAATGCTGGTCGCCGTGCTGCTGGTCGGGGGTTGGTGCAACCAGGTAGGGCGGCAGAGGCCCAGTGCGGGGTCTACAAGCAACAAGGCGTCCAGTTGGATAACGACTTCAGGGGTCAGCAGCAACAGCAACCGGCGGTAGGTTTCGGCCTGGGTGCGCTCGGCCAGGGCCCCAACCAGCCGCTCCAGCTCCACGATGCCCGGCCGCAGGATGCCGTGCTGGCGCAAGTGGTCCAGGGCCAGGGTGAGCAGCAAGCGCTCGTTGTCGTGCTCCAGGGCCCGCTCCACCAACCAGGCTTCGAGCCACGGGGCATCCAGCACGGGCTGCCAACGGCGCACCTGCAAATGGCTTAGCAACCCGCGCAGGTGCTCGGTCAGCGTCGCCTCGCGCTGGCCGTAGGCTTGGAACAGCGCCGGGTCGAGCGCCAGTTGCCGGGCCACGAACTGTACCAAGCTATCGGGTACCTGCCGGTACCACTCCGGGGGCAGGTACCCCAGCAGCCGCAGCACGCCCAGTTGCACGGCGAAACCCAGGCGGTTACTTCCCCGGCGCTGCTGGGCGACCAGCTGCTGGTCGGCGGGCGTAAGCCAGCAGCTCGTTTGCAAGTCTTCCTTGCGCAGGTCAGCGGGAATGGTCTGGTAGCGCTGGCGCTCCAAGGCGGTGAGAAAGTCGGTGGGCATGGGCAGGCGGCAGGTGGTCAACAAACGCCCCTTTTCCGGTACCACCCCGACGCCCGCAAAAACAGGCGTTCCAGCGAGCGAATTACGGTACCCGAAACTGGTTCCGGCAATCAAGATACCGTAAATTCGTGTTTCGCCTCTTTCCGGTACCAGTTACCCCCTTTTTGCCATGAAGAAACTCGGCTACGCCCGCGTCAGCACCAGCGAGCAGGTACTCGACCTCCAACTCGATGCCCTACGCCAGGCTGGCTGCGACGACCTGTTCACCGATACCGTCTCCGGGGTGAAGGCCCACAAGCCCAACTGGGAAAAACTGTTGGCCTATGCCCGCACGGGCGATACGGTGGTTATCTGGCGGCTCGACCGGCTGGGCCGCTCCACCAAGCACCTGATTGAAGTCGTCGAGGACCTGAGCCGCCGCGGGCTGCACCTGATTTCGCTCCAGGACCCGATTGACACGACCTCGCCCGGTGGCCAGCTCGTGTT
>JAYULN010000621.1:0-8285 GCA_043763525.1 Hymenobacter sp. | reverse complement strand
GAGCGCACGACCGGCGGGGGCAAAAACAACTACGGCACCGACACGCGGCAGACCTACAATTTCACGGCCACCTATTCGCAGGTGCTCACCAAGCGGCTACAAGCGGCCATCAGCACCGAGCTGGTATCGCAGAATGGCTTGCTGAGCACGCCGTTTCACCGGGTATATTTTAAGGACAACCCCGATGCTAACCTGTCCCCAACCCTGGGAAACAGCTTTTCGCCGCGCGTAGCCACGGCGGCCCGTATCGAAACCCTGCCCCGCTCCCGCTTCAAATACCCCATCAGCCTGCGCCTGAATTACTACGCCTCCGACCTGGTGCAGGTGCGCGGCTTTTACCGCTTTTATAACGACAATTTCGGCATTACGGCGCACACCATGGAGCTGGAGCTACCGGTGAAGGTGACCCCATTTTTCGTGCTTTACCCCTTCTACCGCTACCACCAGCAAACGGCGGCCGGGTACTTCGCGCCCTTCCAGGAGCACTCCGTGAAAGAAGAATTTTATACTTCCGACTACGACTTGTCGGCTTTCACGGCCCACAAAACGGGTCTGGGGCTGCGCTACTCGCCGGTCTATGGCATCGGCCGCTTCTATATGCCGGGCAAAAATGCGCAGGGCCTGCCCCGCGTCATACGCTTCAAATCCCTGGATTTGCGCTACGCTCACTACCAGCGCAGCACCGACCTGACGGCCAACATCGTGAGCTTCGACCTGGGCTTTGCCCTTTAATTGATGAGGTGGTGAAATGGTGAGGTGGTGGGTTTGACGTTCGGCTTGTGCAAATTGCGCCGCTAAAGCATTAACTCACTACCTCACCATTTCACCATTTCACTACTTTGAAGCACTGGCTTGTTAAATCGGAACCGGAAGCGTACTCCTGGGCCACCTTTGTGCTGGAAGACGGCACCGCCTGGACCGGCGTACGCAACTACCAGGCCCGCAACAATTTGAACCTGATGCAGCCCGGCGACCTCGTGCTCTTCTACCACAGCGTGAGCGAGAAAGCCGTGGTGGGCATTGCCGAAGTGGCCGCCCCCGCCGCCCCCGATGCCACGGCCGAAGCGGGTTCGCCCTGGGTGGCCGTGCAGCTGCGCCCGGTGCAGCCCCTGCCCCTGCCCGTGAGCCTGGCCCAGCTCAAGGCCGATGCGTGCCTGGGCGAGCTGGCGCTGCTGCGCCAGTCGCGGCTGTCGGTGCTGCCCGTGCGGCCCGAAGAATTTGATGCGGTGCTGGCGCTGGGCGCGAAATAAAGGCTTTGGGGACCAATACAAAAAACCCAGGTTCGGTTGTAACTTTAGAGTAGCCTCTGCTCGTTGGAGCAAGGACTTTCAGTTGCTTTTTTACGGCATACGGGCATGAAAATCCGCTACATTCTTCTTTCGCTCGCTCTGGGCGGGCTGGCCGGCCCACCGGTGGCCCACGCGCAGAAGGCCACCCCGCCCCCGCCGGCCAACGCGCCCCGGCAAACCGCCCGCACCGAGCTGCTGCTCGACCACTCCGAGAGCGAAGTTCACGTGCAGGCCCTGCCCAGCGACAGCACCGTGGTGCTGCTGGTGGGGCGCGAAAAGCCGCTGTCCAGCAAGTCCATTTTCAGCTTTCAGCAGTACGACCAGCTGCTGCACCTGCGCCAGCAGCAGCAGCTGGAAGTGCCCGACGAGTTCAATTTCACGCGCATGTGCGCCGAAGGCAACACCGTGTACGCGCTGTTCACGTCGCACAGCAACCCCGGCCGGCTGTGGGTGGTGGCCTACAATGGCCGCCTGGGCCAGGTGCGTACCCAGCAGTACGAAACCCGCCTGAGCCGCGAAGTAATGGAGCTGAAGGCCCTCGACGGCCGCCTGTTTGCCACCGTGCTGCTGACGGACCAGCGCCACGTGACGGCCCTGCTGCTCGACGTGGCCACCGGCCAGATGCAGTACCTGGCTTCCATTTACGAACCGCTGCCCACGCAGCTCACCTTCGTGGCCGATGCCGCCAGCCGCCGCGCCGAGTACGTGCTAAGCCAAACCAACGGCCGCAAATCGCGCCTGCTGCTCCGGCACCTCACCGACAAGGGCCAACTCGTGAGCTCCGAATTTGTGCAGGCCGAGAGCGAGCGCAGCCTCATCACGGCCCAGCTTTCGCCCCCGCAGGATACCGCCGCCCGCCTGCTGATGGGCACGTATTCGCTGCGCGACCCCGACTACGCCCAGGGCCTGTTTGCTACCGACCTGCGCCCAGCCACCGGCACCGGCACCAAATCGCCGCTGCGGTTTTACGATTTTCTGCACCTCAAGCACTTTTTCGATTACCTCAAGCCCCGCCGCCAGGCCCGGCTGCGGCAGCGCACCGCACGCCGCATCGCCCGCTCGGTGCCGCCCCTGCGCTGGCGCTACCGCCTGCTGCTGCACGAGCTGCTGCCCCAGCCCAATGGCGGCTACGTGCTGGTGGCCGAGGTGTACTACCCCCACTACCGCTACAGCAGCTACGGCAACTACAACGGCCCGTTCAACAACATTGGCAACCAGTTTGGGTATGGCTACCCCGGCTACGGCAATTCCCGCATTTTCGACGGCTACCAAACCACCCACGCCCTGGTGTGCGGCTTCGACCGCACGGGCGTGCTGATTTGGGACAACATTTTCGTGGTTGAAAACCTGCGCCGCTCCGAGCTCGAAGAAGCCGTGCGCCTTCAGGCCCTGCCCGATGGCCGCCTCGTGCTCGCCTACCTCGACGAAGCCAAGCTGCGCTACAAGCTGATAGACCGGGCCGAATCGGCTCCCGACGACCAGCAGGTACCCATTCAGACCGGTGCTGACCCCGCCGGCAACGCCGGCACCGAACACGCCAGCGAAACCTCCCAGGCCGACTTGCTGCCCTGGTTTGGCAGCCGGTTTGTGGCCTCTGGCTACCAGCGCGTGCGCGTGGAGCACGGCCCCGACCGGCAGGTATTTTTTCTCAACTCGGTATTGTTTTAGGCGCGGGGCTCAATGGGTTAGGAGTTCCCATGCAACCGGGACGCAGGCGGGGCGCGTACAACGCGTCCATCTTCTCGCCACCTTTGCCGCATGATAAACCAACTCCGCGCCCCCGTTCTCTTCCTGTTGCTGCTCTTGGTGGGGTGCCGCGCCGGCGGCCCCGGCACGCCAGCCCGCACCGTGGCCTCGTTTTTCTCCAAATATGAAGGCCGCGAAGGCTTCAAAACTACTGAGTGGTCGGCCGACCTGCTCCAGCGCCTGGCCCTGGTGAAGGCTGCCAAGCTCCTCGGCGGCTCCGAAATCACCAACGCCATCACCAGCATCCGTTCGGCTAAGGTCATCAGCTTCGCGCCTACTTCTGCCACGGCCCGCGAGCTGGCCAACCAGGGCCTGCGCCAGGAAGCCGAAGGCATCCTGAAAGGCAACAAGTACGACCCCATTTCGGTGGGCTCGGCCGCTGGCAACGACTACCAGGTTTCAGTGCGTGCCTCGGGCGACAAAGTATCGGAGTTTGCCGCCCTCGGCCAGCTGCCCGATGCCGCCGGTTCGTTCGTGCTGGTGGCCGTCGATGGCAATTTCACCCGTGCCCAGGTGCAGACGCTGGCCAAGTACCTGCCCCAGATTGTGCAGGCTACCAGCAAGTAGCCATTCGCAAAACAGAACCTCATGCTGAGCTTGCCGAAGCATCTCTCCCGCAGCAGTAAATCTGATTACTGGCGCGGGAGAGGTGCTTCGGCAAGCTCAGCATGACGTTCTGTTGTTACTCAGACAACCTGCCGCTTCGCCATCAAGTCCTCAATCTCGTCGGCTTGCAGGGGAATATTCGCCATCAAATCCTCATTCCCAGTGGCCGTGAGCAGGATATCGTTCTCCAGCCGAATACCCAGGCTTTCTTCGGGAATGTAGATACCGGGCTCCACGGTGTACACCATGCCGGCTTCGAAAGTGCGGTACTTGTTACCCACGTCATGCACGTCGAGGCCGAGGTAGTGGCTGGTGCCGTGCATGAAATACTTTTTGTAGAGCGGCGCGGCGGGGTCCTGATTTTTCACGTCGCTGGCATTCAGCAGGTCGAGTTTGATGAGCTCTTGCTCCATGCATTCGCCCACCTGCTTGTGGTATTTCTCGATTTCGGTGCCGGGCACGAGGCGGGTTTTGGCGAAGGCCATCACGGCCAGCACGGCATCATACACCTGGCGCTGGCGCAGGCCGAACTTGCCATTGACGGGAATGCTGCGCGAAAGGTCGGCGGCGTAGTTGGCGTATTCGGCCCCGAAATCGAGCAGAATCACGTCGCCGTCCTGGCACTGGTTATCGTTGGTGGTGTAGTGCAGCACACAGGCATTTTTGCCGCTGGCCACAATGCTGCCGTAGGCCGGCCCGCGGCTGCGGTTGCGCATGAACTCATGCACGATTTCGGCCTCAATCTCGAACTCCCACACGCCCGGCTTCACAAAGCCCAGCAGCCGCCGAAACGCTTTGCCCGTGATGTCGCAGGCCTGCCGCATCACCCGAATTTCCTCGGGGCTTTTGATGGCGCGCAGCCGGTGCAGCAGCGGCGCGGCGCGGCGGTAGGTATGCAGCGGGTACTGGCTCTGGATGGCTTTGATGAAGCGTGCATCGCGCGTTTCCACTTCCACCACCGCCCGAATGTGCTCGTTCGAGTTCAGGTATACGTTTTCGGCCTCGTTCATCAGCGCGGGCAACACCGCTTTGAAGCTGTCGAGCCACATAATGTTGGGGATGCCGGAGTTGATGCACGCCTCGTCGCGGGTCAGCTTGTAGCCTTCCCAAATGAGAATGTGTTCGGAGGTTTCCTTCAAAAACAGGATTTCGCGGTGCTGCGGCAGCCGCGCATCCGGAAAAACAACGAGGATGCTCTCCTCCTGGTCCACCCCGGAGAGGTAGAACAGGTCGTTGTTTTGCCGGAAGGCCAGGGTGCCGTCGGCATTGGTCGGCATCACATCGTTCGATTGGAAAATGGCCAGCGAAGCCGGCGGCAGCTGCTCGCGGAAACGGCGGCGGTTCTCGACAAACAGCTCGGGAGCAAGGGGGGCGTAGCGCATCGGGGGAAGTGGTTGGGAATGGGAGGCGCAAGTTAGGCAGGCAACTGTTGGGGCCGGTAGCGGCGCTTTGCGGCGGTCGGCACTATCCCACGGTCCGGTCCGACGGCGGACCCGGCCGACCGGTTGTCGCGGGAACGGAATCGTTGTTTGTAGCTCGTTTTAGCGGAGCGCATAGCAACCGGTCGGCCAGCTCCGCCGTCGGACCGGGGCCAATGGCCGTAAAAAGCCCTTGCCTGAGTCAGGCAAGGGCTTTCAGTTGACAATTCAGACCAATTACATTTTGGTTTTGGTCGTCATTTTCGTCGTCTTGTTGGATTTGTAGCGCATGTCGGGCGTACCATCAGCCTTTTTAGGACCGGTGCTCATTGGGATAGTTTTCGTTGTCTTGTTCTCCGAGTAGCGCATGTCGGGCGTGCCATCGGCCTTCATTTTGGTGCTGGTCGAGGTTTTGGTCATGCCCGAGGGCGTGGTCATGGTGCTCGACTTGCTCATGGTGGCCCCGCTCTTGGTCATGGTCGACGACTTGGTCATGCCGGCGGGGTTGCGCATGGTGCTCGACTTGGTGGTGGTGCGCACGGCCGGGGCCTGCGACGTAGTAGTCGACATTTTCGATGTGCTGGTGCTCATCTTGGTGGTCGTGGCGGGCGGCGGGGTGGTTGTGGCCGGCATAGCGGCCGGGGTCTGGGCCTGAGCAATTGAGCTGCCGAGCAGGCTCAACGAAACGAGAAAACCAAAAATGCGCTTCATAATCAAAAAGTGTGAAGGGTGAAAAATTAGGCCTCCTACGCGGCTTCGGGCCCCGCAGTTGACCGCCAATGTAACAATTTTTTCAAGCTTACAGCACAAAATGGCTGCGCGTTCGGAGCCCGATTAAACCTGCGTGCCGGGGCAGCCTCCAACCAACATCGTCTCACCAAATTATTCCCCCGCTATAATCATGAAAAAAGCCCTTTTTTCGCTCATTGCCGCCGTTGCCCTGCTGGCGACCACCCACACCGCTTCGGCCCAAACGGCTACTCCCGGCATCAACGCCCGCCAGCGCAACGAGCGCGCCCGCATCCAACAAGGAGTAGCCAGCGGCGAGCTCACCCGCCCCGAAGCGGCCCATCTGCGGGCCCGCGAGGCCGACATTCGCCAAGACAAGCACACCGCCAAGGCCGACGGCGTGGTAACCCGCGACGAGCGCCAGGACATCCGCCAGGATGAGAAGCACGCCAGCCGCGCCATCTACCGCCAAAAGCACGACCGCCAGGAGCGTCGCCGCGCCCGTTAATTTCAGCCTTATTTACCGGCAAGCTAGTGAGGCCGGCCCCATTAACATCCCCGCAACTTAAATGATGCGGGGATTTTTTATTAATATATATTATAAATAATCAATTTTTTATTATATTAGCACATAAATATTCTTAATCAGCTCTCACTACGGCCTGAACAGCCGCTGACGTAACGCCTCACCTTTTTCCAAACACCCATGAAAACTTACCTCTACAGCTTGTTGGCCATCGGAGGAATGCTGCTCCTGATACCTGCCTCGGCCCCGGCCCACCCCACGCGAATGCTCCTGACCGATAATCCCGCCGAAATTCAGCGCAAAGCCGCCCGTGAGCGCGTGACCGTGGCCAAAAAAGCCGCTACCCTGAAAAGGACATCATCTGGCAGCTCCAGAAAAAGGGCCATCCGCTTTCGCCGGGCCATGCTGGTGCTGCTAGGGCTCGAAGAAAAAAGAACCGTCACCTCGCCAGCCAAGCTCGACTGGCAGCTGCACCTGCACCAAAAACAACTGAAAACCAAAGCCCTGATGGAATCACGGGCCCGGCGGCGGCGCTGCATTCGCCAAGTTAACTAAGCGGATGGCGGTCAGCGGCTGGTTGTCAATGCTATTATCAGCGTCTGCCTGACAGTACATAAGCTTGTCCTTTGGCTAGCCAACTGCAAACCAGCCCAAAACTTAAAAAGCCCCCTGCCATTGTGGCAAGGGGCTTTTTGTTGGCAGCGCGACGGGATTAAGCCGTTACCTGCGCTTCGAGCTTCTGGGCGAGCACGTGCTTGGGCACGGCACCTACTTGTTTGTCGACGATTTGGCCATTTTTGAAGACCAGCAGCGTGGGAATGCTACGGATGCCGAACTTCATCGAAGTCTGGGGGTTGGCATCTACGTCCACTTTGCCCACGATGACCTTGCCTTCGAATTCACTGGCAAGTTCCTCTACCACGGGGCCTACCATGCGGCAGGGGCCGCACCATTCGGCCCAGAAATCAACCAATACGGGCTTATCGCCGCTGATGATTTCGTCAAAGTTGGCGTCGGTTATTTCAATTGCTTTGTGTCCCATTACGGTTTGGGTTGGGGTTAAAGATGTTCTGGCGTGTACGGCCAACGGGGTCGCAAGGTAGCAGATTGGATGGGTAAACAGAATGGACGGGGGAAAGTTCAGAACCGGGGCCGCGGCGGCGTTCACTCCGCAACCACGGCTAGTTGAGTGGTAGCCAAGCGCTGGCCGTCGGCATCCAGCACCAAAAAGTACGAGCCCGCTGCCAGACGTGGCACCGTGTTCAGGGGAAAGGTGGTGGTGCCGGCCGGGTACGGCGTGGCGGGCAACGGCGTGGCCACGAGGCGACCAATGGCATCGTAGAGGCGCAGGCGCACGCACCGCGCTTCCGGCAGGGTAAGCCAGACGGCTACCGGGGCCGCTGCCGGGTTCGGGAAAATGCTGAGGGCTGCTGGCAGCGAAGGAGGTGCCGAAGTAGCCGCGCCGGCCAGGACCACCCGGTCGAGGCGCATGGCCTCGCGGTAGGCGGGGCTCAGGCAGCGCGTGGCCAAGGCACCGGCCGACTGGGGCGGCAGCGGGCGGGTGCAGGGGCTGGCCACCGGGGCCGGGCCCAGGTCGGGGCTGGCCTCCAGGGTGGCGGGGTAACGCGCTACCAATAGCACCGGCTGGGCAGCAGGCACACCGGGGCGGCGCAGCTGCACCCATATTTTCACACTCACGGCGCTGTCGGGCAGAAAGCCGCCGTCGCAGCTGGCGGGGCCGTCGAGGGTAAACACGCGGTCGGCCAGGCAGCCGGCTCCCACGTAGTCGGTCCGCATCAGGTGCTGCACGGGGCCGGCGGGGTCGTCGGTGAGCAGCACGGGGGCTTCGTAGGTGGTAAAGTCGCCGGGCAGCGGGGTGCTGGGGTAGGCGCTGCCGCCCACCACCAGCGCCGCCCGAAAATCGGTTACCTCCAGGCCGGCAGCCGGGTTGAGGGCGTATTCCAGGTCGGC
>JAYULN010000620.1:0-8286 GCA_043763525.1 Hymenobacter sp. | reverse complement strand
TGAGCAGCCCGCCGGTCACTTCCAGGAAGTGCGCGGCCCCGTCGCGGCCTATCAGGGTTTCGACCAGGAAGGCATCTTTCTGCGGAAATTCCTCCTTGAAGCCCAGGCTCAGCACGCCGGCCGGACCGGGCAGCAGGTCTTCGTCGGTGCGGAAGATGAGCCGGCAGAAGGCTTCCAGCTCCGCGCGGTTCTTGATTTTCTTCACGGCCGACGAGCAGCCGTCGTCGGCGGGCTTGGCGATGAAGGGGTAGGGAAACTGCGTTTCGAGGGCGCGGTAGAAGCTTTCGGCATCGGCCTGCCACTCCAGCTTGGGGGCCATGCGGTGCTCGGCCACCAGCAGGCCGGCGGCGCGTAGGCGCTTGTTGGTCTCGAACTTGTTGATGGTGACGCTGCTGCTGGCCACGCCCGAGCCGTTGTAGGGCAGGTGGAATTTCTCCAGCTCCTGTTGCAGCGCGCCGTCTTCGCCGGGGCGGCCGTGCAGGGCGATAAATACCTCGTCGGCCAGGCCCGCGAGGTCCTCGAACGAGATGCGACGCGGCAGGGCCAGCGCCTGCCCGGCGTAGGTGCTGGTGATGGCGCTGGCCTCGCGTCGGATGCGGGCCAGAATGGGGTGCGGGGCCTCGCCGGCCTCGGCGTGCTCAATTTTCTCGCGAATGTCGTCGGCGTTGTCCTTCAGCATCACGTTCACGGGCAGCACGTAAAGCTTGTGCTCTCGGGCCGAGCCGGTGAGGAACACCGGCACCGGCGCGTACTTGGCCGACGAGCTCAGCTTCTCGAAAATATTGCGCCCGCTCTCCACCGAAATATGCCGCTCGGAGGAGTAGCCGCCCATAATCACGGCCACGCGAATGCGCTCAGTGCCTTCGTGCTGACGGCCGGTCACGGCGGCATCGAGCTTTTTCAGCAGCTGCCCCAGCTTCACGGGGTGCAGGCCGGCGCGGCGGCGGGCCGCCAGCGACGTGCGGATGAGGAAGGTGAGGAACTGCGAAGGATTGAGCCCGATTTCGGCGGCCTGGTGGAAGAAGAACGAGGCCGGCAGCATGCCCGACGTGGTGTTCGGGTCATTCAAATAGAGTTTTGAGTTATGAGTTATGAGTTTTGAGTTGTCAGAATCTTTTTGTTCCTCCGACTCATAACTCATAACTTTTAACTCATCACTCACAAAAAAACCATCCAGACGGGCGTACACCTGGAAGCCAAACGTGCGAAACATCTCCTCGCAGGCCTCGCGGATTTCCTGGATTTTATCCTCCGGTAAGTCGATTGGGGTGACTTTGCGGGCCAGGCCGGGCAGGTATTTCGAGCGGTAGTCGAACATCTCCTCGCCCTTCACAATCTCGGTGGGAGGCAGGGCCAGGGGCTGGCCGTCGGGGTCTTCCACCACAATGCAGCTGAACTCGCGGCCAGCCACGAAGCTCTCCACCAGTACCTGGGTTTCGCCGTCGATGTTGGTCAGGCGCACCGCCTCCGCGGTTTCAAACCGCTCGTTGAGGGTATAAAGCAGCGTTTCGGGATGATAGACGGGCGTGGTTTCGTCGTCGAGCACCACCGGCAGGCCGATGCCCTCGCGGATGTCGGCCAGGTGCTGCACCCAGGAAATTTTGTCTTGCTCGCCGAGGCGCTGCCAGTCGGCGCGGGTCACGGTTTTGCGGAACAGGCTGCGGTCGATGGCGGCTTCAAACTTGGCTAAATCATCCGTTTTCAGAATGCTGATGCCGATGCTGGAGCCCTGGCGCGGGGCTTTCAGCACCAGCGGCAGGCTCAGCTCGCGCACCAGGTAGGCGAGGGTGGCGGCATGGTCGGCGCGGTCCCATTCCTCGGCTTCGATGACGCGGAAGGCGGGCGTGGGCCGGCCCAGCGCGTGCAGCAGGTTTTTCTGCGCAATTTTATCGATGCCAAAGGCCGAGGGCAGAATGCCGGAGCCCGAGTACGGAATGCCCAGCCACTCGAGCAGGCCCTGAATGGCCCCGTCTTCGCCGCCCGGCCCGTGCAGGGCCAGGAAGGCAAAGTCCATGAGCAGGGGCAATTGCTCGGCCTGCACCTGCCGGCCCACCTTGGCAATGGCTTCAAACTTTTCGTCGTGGCTGGGCTCGCCCAGGCTTTCGATATAGACCTGCAAATGGTGCAGCGAAGGCGGCTGCGACGACACGGGCGGGTAAAAATCCCGAATGGTGCCCTTGTAGATGAACTGCCAGTCGAGCAGAATAAACTGCCCCAGGCTATCCACGAAGATGGGTACGGGCTGAAACAGCGCCTTGTCGAGGTTATCAAAGACGGTGCGGCCGCCGGCGAAGGAAATTTCCCGCTCGCGCGAAGTGCCCCCGAAAAAAATGCCGATTTTCATAAGTGCAGCAAAGGTAAGGAGGATGTAGCGGGGTATTTAGAACGAAAACTCCCCTCCTTACCAAGGAGGGGACATTTCAGCGAAGCTGAAATTGGGGTGGTTAAATCGTTGAACGATGGCCGAACGAGAGGCATTACGCCGTGTCAACCAGTCGTTCGGGTGTCGTTCAACGCCCCCAACCATCCCTGTCCGCGCTTCGCGCGAACATCCCCTCCTTGGTAAGGAGGGGAGCCTGTTGTCCTTACTTTGCAGCCCCAACCCACTAGTTCACCAACTCTCCACTCCACCATGAACACCCTCGATTCCTACAGCTTTGCCGGCAAGCGTGCCGTGATGCGCGTCGATTTCAACGTGCCCCTCGACCACGACCTGCAAATCACCGACGACACCCGCATTCGCATGGCCACGCCCTCGGTGCTGAAAATCCTGAACGATGGTGGCTCGGTGGTGCTGCTTTCGCACCTGGGCCGGCCCAAGGGCGGCTACGAGAAGAAGTTTTCGCTCGAAAGCCTGCTGCTGCGCTTGCAGCAGGAATACGGCCGCGACGTGCAGTGGGGCGGCGACGTGCTGAGCCCCGAAGCCGCCCAGCTGGCGGCGGCCCTACAGCCCGGCCAGGTGCTGCTGCTCGACAACCTGCGCTTTCACAAGGAAGAAGAAGCCGGCGACCCGGCTTTTGCCGCCAAGCTGGCCGCCCTGGGCAACGTGTACGTGAACGATGCTTTCGGCACCGCGCACCGCGCCCACGCCTCCACGGCGGTGATGGCCACCTCGTTTGCCCCGCAAGACCGGGTGGGCGGCTACTTAATGCAATCTGAAATCGACAACGCTAAAAAAGTGCTGGAGCGTGCCGAGCGGCCCTTCACCGCCATCATGGGCGGGGCTAAAATTTCGGATAAGATTCTCATCATCGAAAAGCTGCTCGATAGGGTCGATAACCTGCTCATCGGGGGCGGCATGGCCTACACGTTTGCCGTGGCGCAGGGTGGCCACGTGGGCAGCTCGCTGCTGGAGGCCGACAAGGTGGACCTGGCCCGCCAGCTCATCCAGAAAGCCAAGGATAAGGGCGTGAACCTGGTGCTGCCCGCCGACTCGATTATCGCCGATAAGTTTGCCACCGATGCCAACGTGGACGTGGCCGCCAACACGGCCATTCCCGACGGCTGGATGGGCCTCGACCTCGGCCCCGACAGCCGCGAAGCCTTCGCCGACATCATCCGCAACAGCAAAACCATCCTCTGGAACGGCCCGATGGGCGTGTTCGAGATGCGCAATTTTTCGCTTGGCACCGAGTACGTGGCCCAGGCCATTGCCGATGCGACGGCGGCCGGAGCCTACTCCCTTATTGGGGGCGGCGACTCGGCGGCGGCCGTGCAGCAAATGGGCTTCGGCGAGCAGGTGAGCTACATTTCGACCGGCGGCGGCGCGCTGTTGGAGTACATGGAAGGCAAGGAACTGCCGGGCGTGGCGGCGCTGGGGTAGCAAGGATAAACCCCGCTCCGGCTGCCCCGCGGCACTAAGGGCCTATCCGAATAGGGCGTCATGCTTCGCTACGCGCTGCATGACCGTTCTTTTTTGGCCCTATTCGGATAGGTACCAAGAATCCCCGACTGCGCGTGCAGCCGGGGATTTTTTGTTGAAGCTGCGACTAAACTACTGTTGTGCTTATGCAATTCAAGGCAAAATCCCTGACAGTTAGATTATAAGGGTTCAATAGGCCGTCACAATTGTTTAACAGACCAGGCAATTAAAAAGGGTATTAATTGGCGAATAAACTATATATTTACCATAATACTGCCCGACTATGCTCGCCGATTTACTCGACTTTGTCCCTGCCCCAGCAGCCCCGCCGGCCGTCAAAGAGGACGGGGTGAATGAAGAGCTGGTGTCCATCGTGGTGCCGTTTTATAACGAGCAGGACAGCGTGCGCCCCCTCGTCGAGCAGATTGACCAAGTGATGACGGCCCACGGCCTGCCCTACGAGCTGCTGCTGGTGAACGACGGCAGCGAGGACCAAACCTGGGCCCGCATCACTGCCCTCGCCGCCGACAACCCGGCCGTGGTGGGCATCGACCTGGCCGGCAACTACGGCCAGACCCTGAGCCTGCGGGCGGGCTTCGAGCGGGCCAGGGGCGGCATTGTGGTGGCCATGGACGGCGACCTGCAGCACGACCCGGCCTACCTGCCGCAGTTCGTGGCCTACATTCAGGAGGGCTACGACATGGTGGGCGGGGCCAAGGCCAAACGCCCCGATGGGGCCGCCCACACGCTGCTGGCCAACACGGCCCACAAGCTCATTTCGCGCCTTTCGGGGGTGCAGCTTGAGTATTTTGGGGCTACCTACAAGGCCTACCGCCGCTACCTGCTCCGCAACGTGGAGCTGCTCGGCGACTCGCACCGGTTCCTGGGGGCGCTGGTGGCCCAGAAGGGCATTCGCTACCGCGAGTTTCCGATTGAGATTCGGCAGCGGCAGTTTGGCAGCAGCCACTACGGCATGGGCAAGGCCCTGCTGGTGGCCGTCGATTTGGTAATGCTGCGCTTCTTTCTGCGCTATTCGCGCAAGCCGTTCCGGCTGTTTGGGGTGCTGGGCATCCTCACGCTGGGGGCGGGGCTGCTGGCCAGTGGCGGCTTTTTGGTAAGCTCGGTTTTCTTCGGGGTGAATATTTCCCAGCGCTTCCCGATGGAGTTCATTTTTAGCTTGTTCCTGATTATGAGCGGCACATTCCTGATTTGCTTCGGCTTGCTGGCCGAAATCGGCACCCACGCCTACTATGCCCGCCGCAACCGTGCGCCCTACGTGGTGCGGCACGAGCTGCGGCCGCCCGCCGCCCTAGCGTTATAGGGCATGTGCTTCCGCCTCATCATCAACGCCGATGATTTCGGCTGGGATGCGCCGGCCACGGCCGCCATTCTCGATTTGGCCGCGCAAGGCGGCCTCAGCAGCACCACCGTAATGGCTAACCAGGCCACCGAAGCCGACCTGGTCGCCCTGCGCGGGCTCACCCACCGCCTGTCGGTGGGCTGCCACCTCAACCTGATTCTGGGCCCGCCAGTGGCTCCGCCTGCCGCCGTACCTAGCCTGCTGGCTCCCGATGGCAACTTCTGGCCCGCGCCGCAGCTGTGGGTGCGCTACCTGAGCGGCCGGCTGCGTGCCACCGAGCTGGCCACTGAAGTAGCCGCCCAGGTGGGCCGCCTGCGCGACCACGGCCTGCCCCTGAGCCACGCCGATTCGCACCGCCACCTGCACCTCTACCCCCAGCTGGGCCCGGCCCTAACGCGCATGTTGGAGCAGCTGGGCATTCGGCGGCTGCGGCGCTGGAGTACCCAGCCGAGCTACGCCCAGCGCGGCCGCATTCTAAACGTGTTTGGGCATTTATCGGCGGGCGGGCTGCGGGGTTTTGCCACCCCCGATGCGCTGGTGGCAGGGTTTTCGGCGGCGCAGGCGGCCAGCTTACCGCTGTTTGCCCAAGGTCTGGCCCGCGCTCGGCGGCACGGCCCCACCGTCGAGTTTATGACGCATCCGGGCCTGGCCGACCGGCCCGATTCGTACCTGGCCCGCCGCGCCGAGTATGAGTTTTGGCGCAGCGGGGCCTGGCGGGGGTATCTGGAGGAGCAGGGCGGGCGGTTGATTCGGTTTGATGAGATTTGAATAGGTGGGCGGGCCGGCGCTGGCGTTCAAAGGCCCACGTGACGGCCCGCGCGTCCAGGCCCGTGGGGCAGGCCGAAATATGTTGTGCAAAAAGCCGCGTCGCACCGGCAGAAGCGCACCATCCCCCGGTAGCTTTCGTGGCCGCTGGCAATGGCGGCAAACACCATCCACAGCATCGCGGGCAACGGCTGCCGACACCCTTGCCGGCGGCATGAGTCGGGTATCCGGTTAAAACAATGCTGCTAAATCCATTCTCCCCTTCCCCAAAAAAATACCGCAACTCGTAGAACTTAACGGCTCTGCGGTCAGGGGGTGCGGTTACGCCGGCCGGCCGTGCTGCCAATTCCTGTTATACTGCGCACCGCCAAACAGATACAGCATCAGCGCCCGCGAGTAGCGCAGAATGAGCGGTGTGAACAACACCGTGACCCCGGTGATGATGGCCACGTACACCCAGGTATCGGGGTCGCCGAGCAGGTAATAAATGGCCACGCCCAGCACCAGAAACGTGGCCACGTTGAAGCCAAAGGTGAAGTACATCGAGCCGAAATAGAACCCCGGCTCGGGCTCGAACGACTGCCCGCACACGGGGCACTGGGCCGGCATTTGGGCGAATTTCGTGACGTTCAGGGCCGAGTGGCTGAACAGCTTGCCCTGGTGGCAGCGCGGGCAGCGCAGCTGGAGTAGGGCGAGGGCAGTAGAATCGAGGGGTTCGGCCATAACCGACGTGGTGCGAGCTGACATGAGAATAAGGAGTATACGGATAAGGCCGGCGCGCGCCCATGTGCGCGGGGCGGCACTGCCCGCAGTCGCCACTGCCCCCGCTGCCGGCCGTAACTTTGGGGCACTGCTGGGGTCTGGTTGACTCTGACTGGCGCGGGCCTTTGGGCGCGTGGCCAACGGGCGTTTCGCTGGAAATGGCCGTTGCAGGGCGCGGGTACGCGCTTTTCCAGCTTGGCCAACGCCCGCCAGCAGCGATTTAGCGCGTGTGTGTTGTGAAAAGAAGTTTGTTGAATTTCCCGGCGGTTTGGGCCGGGCTGCTGGGCGCGTGCGTGTTGCTGCCCGGCTTGGGTACTGCCGCAGCTGCGCCCCGGCCGGCGGCTGCCGCGCCGCACAGCCGCACGTTTGTGCTCACGAGCACGGCCACCGTGCCCGTGCCGCCCGCCGGCACCAAAACCCTGGATGTGTGGCTGCCCGTGCCGCACGCCGATGCCAACCAGGACGTGCGCGACCTGAAAATTGAGTCGCCGGTGCCGTACAAAATCGAGCAAGGTGCATTCGGCAATCAGATGCTGCACCTGCGACCCGCCACCGTGCCCACGGCCCCGCTGGTGGTGAAGCTCACGGCCCAAATCACGCGCCGCGAACACTTCAACCTGCGCGCCAATGCCCCTGCGGCGGCCGTTGCCAAAATCAAAAAGGAAAAAACCGACCCCAACATGGCTCGCTGGTTGGCCCCGGACCGCCTCGTGCCGCTCGACCCCAAAATCCGGCAGCAGGCCGAAGAAGTGGTGGTCAAGGCCCACGCCCAAACTCCGCTCGAAAAAGCCCGCGCCATCTACGAGCACGTGGTGAGCACCGTGACGTACGACAAAACCGGCCAGGGTTGGGGTCGGGGCGACATTTATTACGCCTGCGATGCCCGCCGCGGCAACTGCACCGATTTCCACGCCATTGCTATCGGCTATTGCCGCAGCCTGGGCATTCCGGCCCGGTTCAGCATTGGGCTGCCGCTACCGGCCGGTCGTGGCCACGGCGAAATCAAAGGCTACCACTGCTGGGCCGAATTCTTCACCCCGGAAACCGGCTGGGTACCTTTCGATGCCTCCGAAGCCGCCAAGAACCCCGACAAGCGGGCCTACTTCTTCGGGGCCCACGACGAAAACCGCGTCGAGTTTACCCGGGGCCGCGATGTGGAGCTGATGCCCAAACAGGCCGGCCCGCCGCTCAACTACTTCGTGTACCCCTACGCCGAGGCCGACGGCCGGCCGCTGGAAGTGGCCCGGACGTATGAGTTTTTGGATGTGACGGCGCAGTAAATAGTGCGGGAAACCGAACCGGCCCGCCGACGCTCATACAGCATCGGCGGGCCGTGGCGTTGGGGCTGCTGGTGGTGGGGGAGGAGCGGGTCGAAATGAGCGTAAAATGAAGGGATTAAGAACTGCTGTTACGCAGTGCCTTGGTTTGAGCGCCCCTGGGGGCGTAGCGCGAACGCTGTCGTTCGCGTCCCCGTGCCGTTCGGGTGGCTTTACTGGCGCGGGGACGCGAACTACACCGTTCGCGCTACGTCCCCAGC
>JAYULN010000619.1:0-8296 GCA_043763525.1 Hymenobacter sp. | reverse complement strand
TCAGGGGCAGCCGTTGCTGCAAACGGACCAACTTTCCGCCAAGCAGGTGCCAGCGGTTGGCTGGAAGACAGGCAAATAGTTGCCTTTATGTTGAAAATTAGCTAATTAACCCGAATCAACTAACTTAAACAGCCTCTAAGCATGACAGAAGGCTTTTTTTACTGCTCGAACGGCCACCGTTTCAGCCGCTTATTCCAGAGCAGGAATACGATTACCCCCAGCACGATAACCATGAGGCCGGAAAGCATAAACACCTTGCCCGTGCTCCAGAACACGAGCAGCCACACGGCCACGGCCAGCACCACGGGCAGCGGGTAGAGCGGCATTTTGAAGGGCAGCGAGGCCGTGCCGCGCCGCCGCCGCAGCAACACCAGCCCCACGGCCTGTCCCACAAACTGAATGAGGATACGCATGGCCAGAATGGCCGTGATAACCTCGCCCAGCCGGAACAACAGACTGAACACGAAGCCCACGCCGCCCAGCACCAGCAGCGACACGTAGGGGAACTGCTTGGTGGGGTGCAGCTTGGCAAACACCGGCAGAAACTCGCCATCGGCCGCCGCCGCGTAGGGGATGCGCGAGTAGCCCAGCAGCACCGCAAACAGCGAGGCAAACGCCACCAGCAGCACCAGCGCCGTGGCCGCCTGGGCGGCGGCGGCCCCGTAAATCTTCGCCACGAAGGTGCTCACGATGAACTCCGACTTGCTGGCCTCCTGCCACGGAATGACGGTGCCCACGCTCCAGTTCAGCAGCAGGTAGAACGCCATGATGCCGAGGATGCTGAGGAAAATGCTGCGCGGAATCACGCGCTGGGGGTTCACGATTTCGCCGCCCAGGTGGCACACGTTGTAGTAGCCGAGGTAGGAATAGATGGTTTTGACAGCGGCCTGGCCCATGGCGGCCGACAGCAAAATACCCGGCAGCGCCGTGATGCCGCCCGTAGGCAGCCACGCCACCACGTGGTTGGCGTGGGTGAGACCGCCAAAAATCAGCCAGCCCATGAGGCCCAGAACGCCCACCCAAAGCATCACGCCGAGCTTACCAATGTCCTCGATGCGGCGGTAGAGCAGGATTATCAGCAATAAAACCACCACGCCCGACACCAGCTTGGGCTGCCACCATTCGGTCATTGGCACGAGGTAGCCGAAGTATTGGGCGAAGCCGATGGCACCCGAGGCCAGCACCAGCGGGGCCTGCACCAGCGTTTGCCACACGTAGAGAAACGACATCAGCCGGCCCCACTTGTGCTCGCCGTAGGCCAGCTTGAGGAAACGGTAGCTGCCGCCGGCTTCGGGATAGGCCGCCCCCAGCTCGCTCCAAATCAGGCCATCGACCAGGGCCAGGCCCGCCCCCACCAGCCAGGCCAGCAGGAAATTCGGCCCCATAAAACCCATCACCAGTGGCAGCGTGACAAAGGGGCCGATGCCCACCATGTCAATCATATTAAGAGCAGTAGCTTGAACCAGGCCGAGGCGGCGCTGCAAAGTGGGTGCGGACATGGGAGCGAAAGTAGTGCCCCCGCCGGCTACCGGCCGCCAACGCCGGCCCGGTTTCCTGCGTACTTGCGAGCCTATGGCCGATTCTAACGCATCCAAAGTTTCTCTTTATGGTGGCATTGCCGCCAACGTCGCCATTGCCATCAGCAAGTTCGTGGCGGCGTATTTCACCGGCTCGTCAGCTATGCTCTCCGAAGGCATTCATTCGCTGGTCGATACTGGCAACAGTGGCCTGCTGCTCTACGGCGTGAACCAGAGCCAGCGCCCGCCCGATGCCGAGCACCCTTTCGGCCACAGCAAGGAGCTCTATTTCTGGGGATTAATTGTGGCGGTGCTCATTTTTTCTATCGGCGGCGGCATGTCGTTCTACGAAGGCATTCAGCACATTCTGAACCCCGTGGCCCTGGAGGATGCCAAGTGGAACTACATCGTGCTGGGCATTTCGCTGGCCTTTGAAGGCTTCGCCATGTACCTGTCGGTGAAGGCCCTGATTGCCCAGGCCACGGCGGGCACGGGCTTCATAAAGATGCTGCGCACGAGCAAAGACCCGGCAGTTTTTGCCTCCGTAATGGAAAACCTGGCCGCCCTGCTGGGCCTGCTGCTGGCGCTGGCGGGCGTATTTCTGGGGCATCAGCTCAATAACCCGTATTTCGACGGGGGCGCGTCCATCGCCATTGGCTTGCTGCTGATGCTGGTGGCCGTGTTTCTGGTGGGCCGCACCAAGGGGCTGCTGGTGGGCACCGGTGTCGATGCTACTACGCTGGCTAACCTCGAGCGCATTGCCCGCGCTCAGCCGCAGGTATGCGAAATCCGCTCGCCCCTCACCATGTACCTCGGCCCCAACGACGTGATTCTGGCCCTCGACGTGGATTTTGCCAACGAAATGACTTCCAACGAGGTGGCCGTGGCTGTCGAAAACCTCCAGGATGCCATTCGGGCCGAGCACCCGGAAGTGCAGCGCATTTTCATCGAAGCCAAGAACCTGGCTAAGTCCTCCGAAACCCTGCGCCGTTAAGCACGGCCTTAACCCCAGAGGTATTTTTGAGGTTAAACAGGGTGGCCCGTACGGCCGCTTTGCGGCTGGCGCATGGGGCCTTTTGTTCCACCAATTCCTTCTTCATGGCGCTTACCCATCCCGAATCTACCCCGTTTCGCTCCTTTTGGTGGGGCGGCTACGAATGCACCGACCAGCTCAATGCCTTCGGCCAGCGGGTCGATTTCCTGCCGCTCACCGGGCATTTGCAGTTGATTGATGAAGATTACGCGGCGCTCGACCAGTTTCAGGTTCGCACCGTGCGCGAGGGCATTCGCTGGGCGCAGATTGAGAAAACACCCTACCAGTATGATTTCAGCACCGTGCAAACGATGCTGGCGGCCGGCCAGCGCCACGGCATCCAGCAAATCTGGGACCTGTGCCACTTCGGCTACCCCGACGACCTCACACCGCTGCACCCGCTGTTTGCCCAGCGCTTCGCGGCGCTGTGCCGGGCCTTTGTGGCGTTCTACCGCAGCCAGCGGCCCGACGATGTGCTCATCGTTACGCCCATCAACGAGGTCAGCTTTATTTCCTGGCTGGGGGGCGATGCGCGGGGCACTTCGCCCTATTGCAACCACCAGGGCTGGGAGGTGAAGTACGGCCTGATGCGCGCCTACATCGAAGGTGCCCACGCCCTGCGCGCCGCCGACCCCGGCATCCGCATTCTCACCACCGAGCCACTGGTGAACATTGTGCCCCCGCCGAATGCCACGCCCCGGCAGCGCCGCGAGGCTCAGGACGGCCACCGCAACCAGTTTCAGGCCACCGACATATTGTGCGGCCGCATGTGCCCCGAGCTGGGCGGCCACCCCGATTTGCTCGACATCGTGGGGTTCAACTATTACTACGACAACCAGTGGCAAAACGGCACCGACCTGAAGCTGGGCTGGCGCGAGGCCGTGCCCGACCCGCGCTGGCGGCCCCTGCGCGAGCTGCTGCGCGATGCCTACCGCCGCTATAACCGCCCCTTCGCCCTCACCGAAACCAGCCACCCCGGCATCGACCGCCCGCTGTGGTGGCGCATGATAGCCGAGGAATGCGCCGCCGTGCGCCGTGCCGGCCTGCCGCTGTGGGGCGCGTGCCTCTACCCCATCATCGACCGTCCCGACTGGGACCACCTCGACGAGTGGCACCAGTCCGGCCTCTGGGATGCCGACCTCGACCGGCCCGGCCCAGCCCGCGTGCTGCACCAGCCCAGCGCCGAGGCGTTGCGCGAAGCCCAAGCCGTGGTAGCCGCCGCCCTGCCCAGGCGGGGCGTAGCTGGCGGCCGGGGCAGCGCCGTGCAGCCGCCCGTTGCATTGGCCATGCCTATTTTTAAGCCATGAATGCCACCGCTTACCTCGAATCGCCCCTGGGCCTGCTGTCCCTAACCGGCTCGGATGAGGGGTTGAGCGCCGTTAGCTTTCACGAAACCGAAGGGCATTCGCCAACCGCGCTGGCGGCCGTTCCCGCTTGCCTGCAAGAGGCCCACCGCCAGCTGCAAAGCTATTTCAACCGCGAGCTGCGCAACTTCGACCTGACCTATGCGCCGGCCTTTGGCACCGATTTTCAGCGGCAGGTATGGCAGGCGCTGGGCGGCATCGGCTACGGCCGCACGGCCTCCTACCTCGACGTAGCCAAAGTGCTAAACAACCCCAAATCGGTGCGGGCCGTGGGCGCGGCCAATGGCCAGAACCCGCTGGCCATTATGTGGCCCTGCCACCGCATCGTCGGGGCCGATGGCAGCCTGACGGGCTACGCCGGCGGCATGGCCCGCAAAAAGTGGCTGCTGGAATTTGAGCAGCCCACGCGGCAAGGCGGCCTGTTTGGGTAGCGGTTGACAAAAGAACGTCATGCTGAGCGCAGCCGAAGCATCTCTACCGCTTCGTTGTGATGACATTGATTAGTCGCGCGGTAGAGATGCTTCGGCTGTGCTCAGCCCGACGCTCTTTTTAGCAACGCTCCTTCACGCCCCCACCATCTTCAGCAAATCCCGATAAATAATGTTGTGCTGCCGGTACAGTTGCAGCACCATGGGAATGTGGTGCCGGCCGGGAATAATAGTATAGGGCGTGGGCTGCCCAATGGCCTTGAGCCGGTCGCGGAAGCGGCCCGAGCTGCCGCTGATGCTGGGGTAGGTTTCGCCGCCGATGAAGAAGATGAACGGCGGCATGCCCGCCCGAATCTTGTAGATGGCCGATTGCGCCTTCCATACGGCCGGGTCGTTGCCGAAAGGCACCTTGTACTTCTCGTCGCCGGCATACTTCATTTCCTTGAGGTAGCTGTACATGTCGAGCCCGGCGGGGTCGTCCATAATGGCCCCGCGCACGGGGTTTTGGGGCAGGCCATTGGCGGCGAGCAGGGCATCGTCGGTGGCGAGCAGGGCGGCCAGGCCGCCGCCGGCCGAGTGGCCCATCACAAACACGCGGGCGGGGTCGCCGCCGTATTGCTTGATGTTGGCCACCGTCCAGGCCAGGGCGCGGGCGCAGTCGGCGGCTTGCTCGGGCACATGCACGGGCGGCGCGAGGCGGTAGTTGATGAGCACGGCTACCACGCCCTGCTTGGCCAGCCGCCGGCCGATGAAGGTGTAGATGTTCTTACTGCCGCTCGTCCAGCTGCCGCCGTGAATGAACAGCACCACCGGGTAGCCGGCCGCGTTGGAAGCCGCCTTGCTGGGCGAATACACGTCCAGAATGTGCCGCTCTTTATCGAAATCGGGGGCTGAGGCGGGCACGTAGGCCACGTCTTTGGTGCGGTGGCTGGGGCGGGCCACTACGTATTCGGTGGCCAGCACCGTCACCAGCATGGCCAGCAGCACGGCCACCGGCATTAACAAAAAGAAACGACGCATAAGGGGGAAATCAGAAAAAAACGGCTGCCGACTGGTGGCGGCCGGCCCTACCTACGCCCTGCTGCCCGCCACAGTTTGCCTACGGGCCTAGCCGGCGGGCGCTCCGGCCGTGGCAGCATTGGCTTTATCTTTGTCAGCAACCCGGTCCGGCCGTTTTTACGGCGGTTGGGCTTCTTCATCTTTTCTCCTGTTCCGTGCTTATTTCCACTTCGCTGAAAACTCTTTCGCGGTCGCTGGCTGCATTTCTGCTGCTGAGCTTGCTGGTGGCGGCCCCCGCCCAAGCCCAGCGCAAGGGCCACGCGGCCACCGTCAACCCCGACGGCAGCCTGGCCAATGCCGCCCCCGCCCCGGCCCGGCCCGCCCGCTTGCAGCCCTTGTTTGGCGGCCTCACCCCCGCCCAGGCCACCCAAATTATTGGCGAAGCCCAGCTGAAAGCCATTGCCGCCAGCTTCGCCTCGCCGGCCGAGGCCAGCGCGTTTTTCACCACCAAGGGCTTCGAATACCTGAGCGAAAACCAGCCCGACACGGCTGCCTACCGCTTCAACCTGGCCTGGCTGCTAAACCCCCAGAACGCCGAAGCCTACCGCGGCCTGGGCATTGTGGCCAGCGCCCAGCCCACGCCCGATGCCTCCATCGGCCTGCTGGACAAGGGCCTGGCCATTGCCCCCGCCAGCCCCCTGCTCCTGAGCGACCTGGGTGCCAGCTACCTCATCCGCTACGGCCAAACCAAAAAGAAAAAGGACCTCACCGCCGGCCTCGACCTGGTGCAGCGCGCCACCACCCTCGCCCCCACCAACGCCACCGCCTGGCAGCAGCTGGCCCGCGGCCTCTACTACCAGGAGAAGTACCCCGAGGCCTGGGCCGCCGTTCACAAAGGCCAGACGCTGAGCGTGGGCAGCCTCGATTTTAGCCTCGTGAGCGACTTGCTGGCCAAACTGCCCGACCCGCAGGGCACCTTTAAGTAAGCGCCCCGGCCCCAGCAGACCAATTCCGGCAGTTTGCTCGTTAACTAAAAGAACGTCATGCTTCGCTGCGCTCAGCATGACGTTCTTTTTTAACCCTTCACTTGTACCTATAAATTGGATACTATGCGTTTTCGCGCGTTGATTTTTGGGGCGCTGGTGGCTGGGACCCTTGGCAGCCACCCCGCCCAGGCCCAGCATCAGTGGCAAGACCGGCACTACAACCACCAGGGCCGCCCTTATTTCCGGGGTCCGCTGCACGTTACCCTCGGTGGGGGCACGGCGTTCTATAATGGCGACCTGGGCAACAGCCCCGGCAACAATTTCCTGGGGCCGGCCGTGGGCGTGGGCGTGCTCTACCGCCTCACGCCGCACCTGCACCTGGGCTCCGGTTTTGCCTACTCCGAAATGGGTGCCCGCGACAAGGCCAAGGAGCGCGGCCTGGCCTTCACCAGCAGCAACGCCCTGGGCACGGTCTTCTTCCGCTTCGATTTGCTGCCCGACGAGTCCGTTTTTGCCGCTTCCGTGGCCGAAGCACCCATGTTTCAGGTCTTCGTGCAGGGCGGAGCCGGGCTGCTGCTCTACAACCCGCATTCGTACCTGGGCACCGAGCGCGCCACCAACGGCACCAACTACCTGACCACGGAGCGCAACGACTACCCGGCCCTGGCCGGCCTGTTTCCGGTGGGCGGTGGCTTCGGGGTGCGCCTCACCGAGCGGCTGCGTGCCAACCTCGAAGGCAACTACTACTTCACCACCACCGACCAGCTCGACGACGTGAGCAACCTGCGCCTCGGCGGCGCTTCCGACAGCAACGACGGCTTCGCCACCCTTGTACTGAAGCTCGATTATGCTTTGCGCTAGAGCAGATTTCACGCCAGTGTACGTATCCCGGTCCGACGGCGGAGCCGTCGGACCGGGATACGTACACTGGCCTGGGAACCGCTGTAAGTCGCTTACTCCTTGGTTTACCAACGACCTGTTACCACAAAAAAATGCCCGTCAGCAATGCTGACGGGCATTTTTACTTCATATTAGCCAACGCTATTCTTTCACGAAGCGCTGACGGAAGGTTTGCTGCCCATCGCTGATGCTGATAAGGTACATGCCTTTGGCCAGGTTGCTCACGTCGAGCGTGCCGTTGCCGTCGTAGCGGGCCGTGGCAATGGCCGCGCCGCGCAGGTCGGTTACGCGCACGCTGCTGATTTCGGCCGCGCCGGTCAGCATCAGGTGCAGGGCATTGGTGGCGGGCACGGGATACACGCTGAACTCGCGGGCCACGTCACCCGTCAGGCTATTGCTATAGCTGCTCACGGCCGGAGTGCTCGTGCTGGGGTTGGTATTCGCCACGAGGGCGGCACCCGTCGTTACACCCACCGCGTTCCAGGCGTTGGTTACCGACTGCACCTGCGCCGAGCCAGCCCCGTACAGGTCGGTCGCGGCCTGAATCGAGTAAGTGCGGGCCTGGGCATAAGTGGAACCGGGAACCATGTACACGCTTTCCATGCGGAAGGTGATTTTTGCCGCCGCATCCAGGCCAAGGCCGGCTACCGAGTAGGCTACGCCTTTCTCGTTGGTCCCGGTTTTGCCGTCCGCAATCAGGTAGTACCAGAAGTTGAGCACGCCTGAGTTGGTATGTACGCCGCCGTTGTCGGAAGTGCCGGCGTACCAGTTGATGCCCTTATAATAATCTGGCTGGCCCTGCGATTTGGGGTCGCTCATCGAGCGCAGGGCGGCCTGCTGCTTGTCGATTTCCTCGCCAATGAGCCAGGTCGATTTCGCTTTCACGCCGCCCGAAATCACGCCCAGGCTAGCCACCGAATACGCCTCAATCGACGCTCCCCAAATGTCGGACAGGCCCTCGTTCATCGCGCCCGACTCGTTGGAGTAGGTCAGGTTAGCGGTTTTTTCGCACACGGCGTGGCCAATTTCGTGGCCGCACACGTCCAGCGCCGTCAGCGGCCGGAAGCGG
>JAYULN010000618.1:0-1266 GCA_043763525.1 Hymenobacter sp. | reverse complement strand
CGTTGACGCAGCTGCTCTCGTCGAGCAGCACCTGCGTGGGGTCATAAGCGTTGAGGGCGGCGTTGAGGTTGACCCGTTCGCGGCCGCTGACGGTGAGCAGGGGCCGTTCTTGCCCTACCGCGCACCAAGCGCGGGTGCAGCGCGTGTGGTGGGTGGGATGGGCCGCGTCGGCGTAATACAGGACGGCTTCCCCCCGCTCGACGTGGGCCTCGAGCACGGCCAACTCGTCCAGGAAATCGGCCTGGGCAGCGGCATCGGCTTGGCAGGGCACGGGCGTGGTGAGTTTATACGTAAAGCCCAGCCGGTGGAGCAAGTCCGTCAGACCGGAAAGCGAATAGGCCACCCGGTAGGTGCGCAGCAGCCAGGCCTGGAGGGCTTTGCCGTCCGTGTAAAGCGTCGCGTTGACCTCTTGGCACTGGTGCGCGAGTTGGGCACTGGTCAACAAACCCCAGTAACCCGGTTGCTCGTGGGCCAGGTACTTCTCGACCCCCAACGCCCGGAAGGCTCGGGCGTACCGGTAGACCGTGGATTCGTCCAAGCCCAGGTCATCGGCGATGCTGGCCAGCGAACGCTGCTTGTCCAATAAGAGCACAACGGTGACTTTGACGTAGCCCGCCTCGTCGCGCCGGTGCTTTTGCAACCGCCGCAAGTGCTGGCGCTCGGACTCGGTCAACTCCACGTTCATCATACAAGTGTAGTACTTTGCCCCCAACTTAGCCGCAACCCACTTCGCGACGAGTATATATCAACTTCTCTCTCGCTTGTAGTGCCCGAAAGACCTACTCGGTACACGCTATCAAAAGAGAATCCGCCACTCATGGCTCCCACCCGGCTCAGGCCGGAGCCATAGCCGGTGGCCACGAACCGTTCGCCGTTGACCAGGCAGCCGGCTGTGTTCTTGCCCTCGTGCGTGGCCGGGGGCAGGCCGGCTTCGGGTTCGTCTTTTTTGCAGCTACCGGCCAGCAGCAGGACAGCCAAGGCGAGTGGTACGTGAGATTTCATGGGTGAATTGAGGAAAGGGTGAAAATGGAAGAAGGGGTTATTGCTTGCGGTCCAAGCCCCCCCTAAAGATGCTGACTGAGTCGGAACGGTTATATTCTCAAACCATTGGCTAACTGCACCAGGGGCTAAAGCTATTGGCTGTTAATACTAAACCAAGTTATTCAATAGACTTGTTGCAACGGCTAGGCCGACGGATATTTGGGGATGAAAATTTCCATTCAGGACTTAAAAACGCCTCGTCAGTGGCGGTCTGCGTTGGGGTGT
>JAYULN010000617.1:0-18923 GCA_043763525.1 Hymenobacter sp. | reverse complement strand
CCCGGGCGGCGGCGGCCGAATCCGAAATCACCACGTCCCAGTTGGCGCGGCCGCTTTTCAGGCGGCGCAGGCGCAGGTCGGGCCGCTCCAGCTCCACGCTGTTAATCTTGATTTCCTGGCCCTTAATCACCGTCATGATGTCGAGGCCCACGCGCAGGTTGGGCAGGTAGGCCAGCGTGTCGCGGCTGAACGAGTCGAGCCCAATCACGCGCAGGTTTTTCACATTCAGGGTCAAATCGGGGAAGGAGTGAAACACGCTCACGTCGATATCGGCCGGGTTGTAGCGCACCGTGGCGCGCACGCGCTGGGCAATCTGCCGGTCGGCCAGTGCCCGCAGCTTGTCTTTGAACAGGAAGGGCGCCGCCAGGGCCGCAGCCACCAGCACCACCACGAAAATGAGCACACCCAACAGAATTTTCCGCATAGCAGGAGGTAATATGGTAATTCAGACAAAGGTAGAAGGCCTGAGGTGCCCCTTTTTTCGGCGGCCGCGCCGGCAATGTAGCCCCGGGCAGCCCGCAGCCCCCGGCCCAAACCCGCCACGGCCCGGCCCGGGTCCGGCAATTTTCCTGCCGCACTTGCCAATCCCCACCTCCCTCCAACAGCCTCTTCCGCCGCTCATTGAGAGAAGTCAGAACGGAATAAATCAACTTAAACTTCCTTTCTTTTGATTAAATAAATCATAAAATATTATCAAATTATTATAGCCCTGATTTTACGCTATATTTGCTTTCCTGCGTGTTTAGTTTCGCCCCCGGCGGACTGGTCCGGACTTTTTTGCCCCCGCCACGGCTCCCATTTCGCCTTTTCTGCTTTCTGATGACCCGTTTTTTGCTGCTTGCTGCATTTCTGCTCGTTCTGGCCACCTCTGCTGGCCACGCGCAAGGCCCGGCCCTGAGCCTGATAGGCAGCGTGCAGTCCGATGAGCGGCAGCCCTTGGCCGGGGCGGCCATCACGGTGGTGCACGTGCCGTCGGGGGTGCGCCACGCCGCCGCTACCGACGGAACCGGCCGGTTTGAGGTGGCCAACCTCGTGGCCGGTGGCCCCTACATGGTGCGCGTGGGCGAGGGAGGCTACCACCCCCAAACGATGGAAAACATCTACCTCGAAAGCGGCAAGTCGGCAAATCTTACCCTCACCCTCAGCAAATTAACCCCCGAAGCCCCCAGCACTAAAGGCCGGGCCGGCCGCCTCGCCGCCGAGTCGGTGGCTCCGGCTCCGGCCGGTGTGCCGCCGCTGCTGGCGGCTGGCCCGGGCCCGGCAGCCGCGTCGTCGTCTGTCGCCCGTAGCACGCCCTACTCGGCCCGCGGCCCATTTGCACCGAATTACCCGCCCGGCTCGCAGCCCGACCCTGCCCAGACCGCGCCACCTGCCCAAACCGGACCGCCCGCGCCCGCGGCGCCCACCGCCCCGGCGGCCTCGCCCTACGTGCGCTACCCGCGCCGCACCACCCCGCCCCGTACCGACCCCATCGTGCCGGGCCGCTTCGATGCCCAAAGCGGCAACTACCTCTACGACACGGGACTTGCCACCACCTTAAAGCTGCCCGGCGGCGCCACCCTCACGGGCGTGGGGCTGAATTCAACCGAGAGCTACCTCTTCCGCTTCCTCTCCGACCCCAAAGCCCGGGTCGACTCCGTGGACCTCACCAACGGCTGGTACAACTTCGATAAGGTGTTTTTTGAAACCGGCAAGGCCACGCTCACCCCCGAGTCCATTGGCCAGCTGCGCAACATTGCCGCCCTGCTGCGCGCCTTTCCGCGGGCCCGCATCAAGCTCGGGGGCTACACCGACAACACCGGCGACTATCGCCTGAACCGCCAGCTGAGCGAGGCCCGCGCCCGCACCGCCTGGGCCAGCCTCGTCGAGATGGGCATCAACCCGGGCCGCATCGACGCCCGCGGCTATGGCTCGGGCTACGCCATTGCCCCCAATGCCACCGAGGAAGGGCGCGCCCAGAATCGCCGCCTCAGCATAAAAGTGCTGCAGAAGTAGCTGGCCGCCGCCGGCCTGGCCCGGGCCGTACCTTCGCGTGGCTGGCCGCACTAATCGGTAGTGGGGCGGCGTTACCCGGTTGCTTATGCGCGTGCCTTTCCATTCGTTGCTTGTTGGCCTGCGGCCCGCCCTGGCGGCGGGCTTGCTGCTGGGCACCGCCGCCGGGGCCCGGGCGCAGGATGTGTTTTTTTCGCAGCCCTTTGCCACGCGCCTGCACACCAACCCCGCCTTCGCGGGCCTGCTCGACGACTACAGCGTTACGCTCAGCTACCGCAACCAGCTGCCCACCCTGGCTGGCTCATTTGTGAGCACCCAACTGGCCGCCGATGTTCGCCTGGCCGCCCCCGGCCAGCACCACGCCCTGGGCCTGCTCCTCAACCAGGACCGCACGGGGGCCGTGGGCTACACCCGCCTCGAAGTTGGCGGCCTCTACGCATATCATACCCGGCTCGCCGAGCGGCTGGCCCTGAGCGGGGGCCTGCGCGCCAGCTACGGCCGGCAGCGCGTCGGATATGACAATTTCGTGTTTGGTGACCAGATTCGGGAAGATGGCAGCGTGACCGGCCCCTCGGCCGAAAACCTTGATTTTCCGCCCGTCAACTACCTCAGCCTGGGCACCGGGGTGGTGCTCTACAGTGCCCAGGGCTGGCTTAGCGTGGCTGGCCAGCACCTCAACCAGCCCAGCCTCGGCTTCGCGCGCCAGAGCCAGCTGCCGCTGCTACTCAGCGTGTCGGGCGGGTACAAGCTGTTTGCCGTGCGGCCCGCGGCCGGCTTGGCCACCCGCGAGGTGAGCTATACGCCCGTGGCCGCCTACACCCGGCAGGGGGGCTCGCAACGCCTCGAAACCGGGCTGTACTTCACCGCCGACCCTATCACGCTCGGAGCCGTATACCGCAATATTTCCACACCTGGCAGCGTTGTTGCTGAGCAACTTCTCGCCATCGTGGCCGGGGTGCAGGCAGGCGGCCTGCGCGTGGGATACAGCTACGACGTGGGCCTGAGCCGCCTGAGTGCCGCCCTGGGCGGTGCCCACGAAGTAACCTTGGCGCTGCGGGCGTTTGACCGGCTGGAAAATGCCCATCGTCGCCTAAAAAGACGTGTTTACCCGACGGCCCCTTGTCCGGCATTCTAATTTTTTGTACTATTGTGTCCTAATTGCCCTAGCTAACCCCTCCTCCCCCATACTCATTTTAACTTTGTTATGAAATTAACTAATTATCTACGCTTGGCCGTGGTGGGCCTTGCGACCCTGGCCAGCTGCGGCAAAAAAGGGCCGCCCACCGCTTCAAAGCCGGGTAAATATTCCTCTACGACGGGTATTGAGTATAACACGGAGAAGGGCATGGCCGTGGCCAACTTCAAGAAGATTCCCGAAGGTCCCGGCCTCGTGTTCATCGAGGGCGGTCGCACGGTGCTGGGCTCGCAGGAGGAAGACGTGACCATGTCGCACGATAACATCGAGCGCACCGTCACCATCGCCTCGTTCTACATGGACGAAGCCGAAGTAGCCAACATTCACTGGCTCGAATACCTGCACTTCATTCGCACCGACTCGGCCGAGGAGTTCTATAAGTCGGCCCTGCCCGACACCACCGTGTGGGCCCGCGACCTGTCGTTCAACGACCCCTACGTAACGTACTACCTGCGCTACCCCGGTTTCCGCTACTTCCCCGTGGTAGGCGTGAGCTGGCTGCAGGCCGACGACTATTGCACCTGGCGCACGGCCAAGGTGAACGAAGGCCTCGCCGATAAAAGCGTAGGCGGCAAGTCGGGCGGCCTGAGCGGCTTGTTCAGCAAGAAGAAAAAAGGTGCCAGTGCCGATGCCGGTGCCGAAGGCACGGTGGCGGCCGGGGGCCTCTCGGATGGCAAGAGTGGGGTTTCCATCGAAAAAGGCAACACTCTGCCCAACTACCGCCTCCCCACCGAGGCCGAGTGGGAGTACGCCGCTCAGGCCCTGGTGGGTACCCAGGAAGTGGGCAACGAAAACCAGGAAGAGAAGCGCATTTACCCCTGGGACGGCAAATCGACCCGCAACGCCTACGGCAAGAAGCAAGGCCAGTTCCTGGCGAACTTCAAGCGGGGCCGGGGCGACTACGCCGGCATCGCCGGCAGCCTGAACGATGGTGCCATGATTACCGACTACATCTACTCGTACCCCCCCAACGACTACGGCCTCTACAACATGGCCGGCAACGTGAACGAGTGGGTGCAGGACGTGTACCGCCCCCTCTCGTTCCAGGATGTGGAAGACCTGAACCCCTTCCGCCGCAACGGCGTGGGTGACCCCGCCGACAAATACGACAAGAAAGGCTACCAGTCGCTGATTGACGACCATGTGCGCGTGTTCAAAGGCGGCTCGTGGCGCGATGTGGCCTACTGGCTCTCGCCCGGCACCCGCCGCTTCATGGCCGAGGATTCGGCTACGGCTACCATCGGTTTCCGCTGCGCAATGATTAACGCCGGCAGTAACAAATAGACCACGGATTCATTCGGATTTTTCGGATTGCACAGATTTTGCGGACGATTAATCAATCAAAAAAGGCTTGCCAAATGGCAAGCCTTTTTTGTGTCTTCTCATTTTTTTCTGAATCCCCTTTCCGTGGGCTCAGGCTTTTGAATCGTTTACAAAATCCATGAAATCCGAGTGATTCCGTGGTCCTAGGCGCAGGCGATGGTGGCGATGCTGACCTCGGCCGCGCCGGCGGCCAGCAGCACCGCGCCACAGGCTTCGAGCGTCGCGCCGGTGGTGAGCACGTCATCGACCACGAGCACGCGGCGGCCGATAATGGCGGCGGGGTCTTCCACCTCGAATACGGTGGCTACGTTCTCCCAACGCTGGGCGCGGTTCTTTTTGGTCTGGGTTTTGGTGTTGGCGGTGCGGCGCAGGCCATTGGCCGCAGCCGGCACTTTCAGCCCCTCGGCAAGGCCGGTGGCGAAGGCGGCAGCTTGGTTGTAGCCGCGCTTGGCCAGCTTGCGCGGGTGCAGCGGCACGGGAATGATGAGGTCGAAATCGGCGGCCAGGCCGGTGGCGTGCAGCTCGGCCCCGTAGAGCTGGCCCAGAGCGGTGCCCACGTCGCGCTGGCCCTGGTATTTAAGCTCGTGCAATAAATGCTGCACCCGGCCGTGCCGCACGAAGCGCAGGTAGCTCAGGGCGTGGCGCAGGGGCAGCTTGCCCCAGAAGCGGCGGGCCAGCGGGTTCTGGTCGGGCGGCAGGTGGTGGAAGTCGGTGTAGGGCAGCTCGGCCCGGCAGCCGGTGCAGAGGTGGTGCTCGCCGGTTACCAGCGGCTCGCGGCAGGCCAGGCACAGGCGCGGGTAGATGAGGCCGGCAAAATCCTGCCACAGGGTGCGGAGCATGGCGGTAGAGTGGGGGAAGGGTTTGGGAGTAATTTTGGAGGAGCAATGTAGCCGATTGTTTGCTATCCTGCTCAATCAGAACGGTCATGCTGAGCACAGCGAAGCATCTCTACCGCTTCGTTGTTGTTGCACTTCATAGACTACTGCGGTAGAGATGCTTCGCTGCGCTCAGCATGACGTGCTTTTTTCTAGCCAATCCCACTAAAATGTCCCAAGTAACCGAATTCAACGAGTACCGCCAGCGGATGAACGCCACCATTCTGGCGGCCGATAACAAGGTCATCAAGCGGTTTTTCAACCTCGACACCAACACGTACGCGGCCGGCGCGCTCGACGTGAAAACCAAGGAAATGCTGGGCCTGGCTTGCTCCATGGTGCTGCGCTGCGACGACTGCATCAAGTACCACGTGGGCAAATGCTTCGAAGAGAAGCTCACCGACGAGGAGATTTATGAAATCTTCGCCATCGCCAATATCATCGGCGGCAGCATCGTGATTCCGCATTTCCGCCGCGCGGTGGAGTACTGGGAAATCCTGAAATCGGAAGCCGGTAGCGGTGCCCACGATGGCGCAGCCCTTGCCGCCCACAAAGCCGAGCACGACGGCCAGCCCCACGCATGAGCGAGGACCTGAGCCCCACCGCGCCCGCCGAGCACCCCGAGGCCGAAGCCGATTTCGACGCCCGCTGGGAAACTTTGATGGTGGAGATGGAGGCCCGCTTCGGCAAGCGGCCCGACCTGAACGCGCTGCTGCTACTCATCGGCATTCAGGAGCTGAACCAGGGCATTGCCACCTTCACCAAGGAGCAGAAGCAGGACTTGATGCACATCGCCACCTGCCGCCTCTTCGGCCTCAGCGGCCACTACGAGCAGACGCACGTGGACGCCGACGGCTGGCCGCACTACAAGCTGCTGCGTCCCGTGCCCTTCGCCAACCTGAAAGAGCAGGAGCGCATGCTGAAATGGCACGTGCTGGAGTATTTCGCGCTGGACCCGGGCGATGAGCTGTAAGTAAACAGCACGTCATGCTGAGTTTGTCGAAGCATCTTTACCGCATTGGTGAACAATTACTTACGTGGTAGAGATGCTTCGGCAAGCTCAGCATGACGTGCTAATGTGATTTAGACGACCACCATGAAAATCGTTTCTTACAACGTGAACGGCCTGCGCTCGGCCCTAAGCAAAGGCCTGCTGGATTGGGTGGCCGAAGCCGCGCCCGACGTGCTGTGCCTCCAGGAAATAAAGGCCGGCCGCGAGGCCCTGGACGTTTCGGGCTTTGAGGCGCTGGGCTACCACGCCTACCTGCACCCGGCCCAGAAGCCCGGCTACAGCGGCGTGGCCACGTTCTCAAAAATTGAGCCCACGGCCGTGGTGCATGGCTGCGGCCAGAATTGCTACGACGACGAAGGCCGCGTGCTGCGGCTCGATTTCGAGCATGTGTCGGTGCTGAACACCTACATGCCCTCGGGCACCAGCGGACCGGAGCGGCAGGCCTTCAAGATTGAATGGCTACACTTTTTTCGCGATTATGTGGCCGGGCTGCGGGCCGACGGCAGCACGCCGCCGCTGCTCATCGGCGGCGATTTTAATTGCTGCCAGACGGCCATCGACCTGCACAACCCCAAGACCAACCAGAACAGCCCCGGCTACACGCCCGAGGAACGGCAATGGTTTAAGGATTTTCTGGGTGACGGGCTGCTGGATACTTTCCGCCACCACCACGGCGAGGCCGTGGGGCACTACTCCTGGTGGAGCTACCGGGCCGGCTCGCGCGGCCGCAATGTGGGCTGGCGCCTCGACCACTGGCTGGCCGATGCGGCCCTGCAACCCCGGCTGGCGGGCGCGGGCCTGCTGCCCGGCGTGGTGCATTCGGACCACTGCCCGGCCTGGGTGGAGGTGCGGTGAGGTGTGAAATGGTGAGGTGGTGAGTTTGATGTTTTGCCTGCGCCAACTGCGCAAAAGGACCATTAAACTCACCACCTCGCCATTTCACCATTTCACCTATCCCGAACCAAGCGCTGCATCCCGTTGTATCTTTCCAGACTAAGACGTGATTTATGGCGATGCTGATGGAGCAAGGCGCAACGGCCGCCGAGTACCCTGCCTTGACGCGGGTGCGGACGGAGCTGGAAGCCTTCAAACGCAAGTTTTATCTGAACCTGCTGGTGCGCGGGGGGCTGGTGGCCGGTGGGCTGCTGCTCACCTTGTTCGTGGTGTTCAACGGGCTCGAATACTTCCTGTACCTGCCCACCTGGGTGCGGGCAGGACTGCTGTTCGGCTTCATCGGCCTCACGATTTACAGTTTTGCGCACTGGATTTGGACCCCGCTGGCCGCCCTCACCAACCTGCGCCGGCTGCTGAGCGACGAGCAAGCCGCCCGCTGGGTAGGGGAGCTGTTTCCGGAAGTACAGGACCGCCTGCTGAATGCCTTGCAGCTGCAAGGCCAGGCCCGGGATAATGCCCTGATTGCCGCCAGCCTGGAGCAGCGGGCCGCCCAGCTCGGCCGGTTCTCGTTTGCCGAGGGCATCAATATTCAGCAGCAGAGCCGGCCGCTGTGGAAGTACGCGGCCGTGCCGGTGGCGGTGCTGCTGGCGCTGCTGGCCTTTTACCCCAGCTTTCTGGTGCAGGGCACCGAGCGCATCTGGCATTACCGGCGGGCGTATTCGCCGCCCGCGCCGTTTCAGTTTTTGATTAAGAACCCAAAGCTGACGGCGTTTCGGGGCGAGGATTTTACGCTGGACGTGGGCGTAGCGGGTGCGGCGCTGCCGGCCGAGGCGAGCATTGCGTTCAACGACGGCGAGCGGCGGCTGAGCAAGGTAGCCGGGCACGGCGATGAGTTTCATTACACGTTCGAGCAGCCGCAGGGCGACGTGCGTTTTCAATTGAAGGGCACCGGCTTTGCTTCGCCCGAATACCAGCTTACGGTGCTGGAACGACCGAATCTGCGCGATTTCAAAGTCAACATTACCTACCCGGCCTACACCGGCAAGCCGGCCGAAACCATTGCCAACGGCGGCAACCTGACGGTGCCCGAGGGCAGCACGGTGCGCTGGGAATTTGCCACGGCGGCCACCGACGAGCTGGCCCTGGTTTTTCAGAATCCCGATGAAACGGTGGCGGCTACCGGCAACGAGGGCACCTTCGTGGCCACGCGCCGGGTGCTGCGCTCGCAGCCCTACCTGCTGCGCCTGAAAAACCCGGCCAGCCTCAACCGCGACCCCATTTCGTACCAGCTCACGGCCGTGCCCGATTTGCCGCCCACGCTCACGCTGGAAGTTTTTTCGGATACCGTGACGCGGCGCTACCTGGCGCTGGGCGGCACCGCGCGCGATGATTATGGCCTGACGCGGCTCGGGCTGCACTATGCGCTGCGCCGCGCCGGCCAGGGGCCCAACGCCAATCCCAGCCGCCAGGGCGCGATACCCCTGGAATTGCCCCGCGAAAGTGCCGGCACCTTTGCCTACACGCTCAACCTGGGCCTGTTGAACATGCAGCCCGGCGACCGCCTCGAATACTACGTGGAGGCTTGGGACAACGACGGCGTGCATGGCCCCAAGGCCACGCGCACGCGGCCGGCCGAGTTCCGGCTGCCCAGCCGGCGCGAGCTGCGCCAGGAAATGAACGCCCAGGCGCAATCCGTAGCCAGCCAGATGAGCCAGGCCGCCAAGCAAAGCGAGAAGCTGGAGCGGGAGCTGGCCAAAACCCAGGATAAGCTGAAAACCAAGCGCGACCTGAGCTTTCAGGACCGCAAGCAGCTGGAAAACATGCTGGAACAGAAGGAGCAGCTGAACCAGCAGATGGCGCAGATGCAGAAAATGTTCGAGCAATTGCAGCAGAAGCAGGACCAACTCAGCCCCAAAAGCGAGGAGCTGGCCAAGAAGGCCGAGGAGCTGAAAAAGCTGATGAACGACCTGCTCGACCCCGAAACCAAGAAGCTGTACGACAAGCTGCAAAAGCTGCTGAAAGAGCAAAAGCTGCCCGATGCCGAGATGCAAAAGCTGCTGCAACAGCTCGAGAACAAGGAAGACACCCTGCAAAAGGAGCTCGACCGTGCCCTCGAAATGTTCAAGCAGATGCAGCTGGAGCAGAAGGCCGAGGAAACCGCCAACAAGCTCGATGAGCTAGCCAAAGACGAAGAAAAGCTGGCTGACAAAACCGAGCAGAACGACAAGGAAAACCCCGATAACAAAGCTTCGAACCAGGACCAGAAAGCCAAACAAGAGCAACTGAAGCAGGAGCAGGCTGCCAACCAAAAGGAATTTGAAGACCTGAAAAAAGAGCTTCAGGACCTGAAGCACATGGACAAGGAGCTGGGCGACCAAAACGGCATGGACGAGCAGAAGCCCGACCAGGAGCAGACCGACCAGGACATGCAGGAAAGCCAGCAGAGCCTGAGCAAAAACCAGAATAAAAAAGCCGCCGGCAAGCAGAAAAGCGCCGCCGCCCGCATGAAGAAAATGGCGCAGAAAATGCGCGACCAGATGAGCGAGGAGGAGAGCGACCAAGCCCAGCAGAACATCGACGACCTGCGCAACATCCTGGACAATCTGCTCACCCTCAGCTTCGACCAGGAAAGCCTAATGAAGGACTTCCGCAAGGTGGACCAGAGTGACCCGCGCTTTGTGCAGCTGGGCCAGACCCAACGCAAGCTGCGCGACGATGCCAAGATTATTCAGGATTCGCTGTACGCCCTGGCCAAGAAGGAGCCCAAGATTCAGAGCTTTGTGACGCGCGAGGTGGGCGAGATGAACGGCCGTATGGACGAGTCGCTCACCCACATTCAGCAGCGCGACCTGGGTCGCGCCACCGCCACCGAGCAGCAGGCCATGACCAGCATGAACAACTTGGCCCTTATGCTGCAAAGCTCGCTCGACCAGATGCAGCAGGAGGCCCAGGCCGGCAAGGGCCAGCCGCAGGACGGCCAGGGCAAGCCCGGCAAAAAGAAGGGCAAGGGCAAAGGGCAGGGCCAAGGCAGCAAGCCCGGCCCCGGCAGCATGGGCCAGATGCAGAAACAGCTCAACGAGCAAATTCAGCAGCTCTCGAAAAGCGGCAAAACCGGGCGGGCCATGTCGCAGGAGCTGGCCAAGCTGGCCGGCCAGCAGCAGATGCTGCGCCAGGCCATGCAGCAGCTCGACCGCCTGCAGCAGGGCGGCAAGCCCGGCGGCCCCCAGGGCCAGGGCAAAGAAGGAAAGGATGGCAAAGACGGCAAAGACGGCAAAGACGGCAGCCCCAACGGCAAGGATGGCAAAGGCGAGCAGGGCGGCGACGGCACCGGCGACATTAAGAAACTGATGGAGCAAACCGAAACGGACCTCGTGAACAAGCGCCTGACCGAGGAAACCATTATGCGCCAGCAGCAAATCCTCACCCGCCTGCTCGAAGTAGAAAAATCGGCCCGCGAGCGCGACCAGGATACCAAGCGCGAGGCCCAGGCGGCCCAGGCCAAGCCCCCGGTTTTTCCACCGGCCTTCAACAAATACAAGCCGGGCAAAGAACGCCAGACCGAGTTACTGCGTAGTACACCCCCGAACCTCACTCCGTATTTTCAGCGCGAAGTGGGAGAATACTTTCAGAAAATAAAGTAGCCCAACCCGGTATCGCATCCGCAGGGGCTGTAGTTCCGTTAACCAATTAGTGTACTGTTAGAACCAAACCAGTTGGGAGCACAGAAATTATAGTGATGCTTTGCCGTTAAAACGCTATTTTTGCCGCCCCAAACTCGCTGCCGTCCTTCCTATTAAACCGCCTTATGAAGCAGGTAAAAATTCAGATTCCGTCGCTCGTTGAGAATATCCGCGTGGTCGAGAGTTTCATCGACAACTCCAAAGATACTTTTCAAATCGAAGACGATATCTACGGCAACATCATGGTCGCTGTGACCGAAGCGGTGAACAACGCCATTCGCCACGGCAACAAATTCGACAAAGACAAGAACGTCTATTTGTCGCTGTATGTGGAGCCTCAGCAGCTTAAGTTCGAGATTGAGGACGAGGGCGCGGGCTTCAACTATGACAATTTGGACGACCCCACGGCCCCCGAAAACCTGGAGAACCCCGGCGGCCGGGGTATCTTCCTGATTCGCCACCTGGCCGATGAGGTGGAGTTTAGCAAGGAAGGCCGCCGCGTGCAGCTCACGTTTCAGCTCGCGCCCATGCCGGTCGATGGCCCCTCGGCTGCCAACCACGACAACCTCGCGGCATGATAAGCAATCCGCCCGTCGACCCGCCCCAGCACGGCAACTACCCGCCGGGTGAACTGCACCACGAAGCCCCCGGCATCGAGTTTATGGTGGAGGACGTGCCGGCGTTTGAGCTGTCGGACGCGGAGGAGCTCATCGGGTGGATTGAGCGGGTGGCGGCCGTGCATGAGCACCGCATCGTGCAGCTGACGTACATTTTCTGCTCCGACGACTACCTCCACAAGCTCAACCTGGAGTACCTCGACCACGACACCCTCACCGATGTTATCACATTTGATAATTCGGACGATGCCGACATTCTCGAAGGCGACATCTTCATCAGCGTGGAGCGGGTGCGCGACAATGCCAACGACCTGGGCATCAGCTTCCACGACGAGCTGCATCGCGTCATGATTCATGGCGTGCTGCACCTGCTGGGCTACCACGACAAGGACTTACTGAGCCAGACAGCCATGCGCAAGAAAGAAGACGACTGCCTGTCGCTGCGTACTTTCTGAGCCGTTTTACCCGACATAAGAATAGGATAGAACGTCATGCTTCATCTTGCGTCCGCTTGCCGAAGCATCTCTACCGCGCAACTAATCAATTTTAGCGCGTTTTCTGACACGGTGTACCTGCTCCGGTCCGACGGCTCCGCCGTCGGACCGATTGCCGCCGGAACGTAATCGTTGAGGGGCCTCGGGCGGGTGGCGCTCACGACAACCGGTCGGACGGCTCCGCCGTCGGACCGGAACGTACACGGAGGATGAAACCGCTCTGGTATTGCGGTAGAGATGCTTCACTGCGTTCAGCATGACATTCCGTTCGTTGCTACCTGCTGTTACCCGCCCCCGTTCTATGGCCGCCTCTTCTTCTGCCGAGTTCCCCGTTATTCGGGGCGAGGCCCTGGATTTTTACCTGGCCCAGGGCTACTACCGCATGCAGCAGGACCTGTTCACCTGCCAGTTTGTGCCCTTCGATGGCCGCCTCTACACCGCCCACTGGCTGCGCCTCGACCTGGCCCGCATGCAGTGGGAGCCCGAGCAGCGCCGGCTGCTGCGCCGCAACGCCCGGTTGGCGGCCACCGTCCGCCCGTTTCGCCTCACCCCCGAATACGAGGAATTGTACGCCCGCTACCGGGCCGCCATCACCTTCGATGCCGCCCCCACCGTGGATGACGTGCTGCTGGGTGGCGCGGCGCACAACGTGTTCAACACCCACATCATCGAGCTGCGCGAAGATGGCAAGCTAATCGCCGCCGGTATTTTCGACCTCGGCGACCGCACCCTGGCCGGCATCCTCAACTTTTACGACCCGGCCTACCGCCGGCTTAGCCTGGGCAAGTACCTGCTGCTGCTGAAAACCGATTACGCCCGCCGCCTGCGGCTCGATTATTACTACCCCGGCTACCTCGTTCATAATTACCCCAAGTTCGACTACAAGCTGTTTGCCTGCGCCGCCGCCACCGAGGTGTTCGACAGCATCAGCGGCCAGTGGCGACCGTTTTCGCGGGAGGCCGTGGCTGCGAACTCGGCTGATTTATTGGCCGAGTGGCTGCCCAACGACCAGGCGGGCCTGGCTGGCTGAGCGAACAATTGTGTTTACTCTAAATTCCGAAACCCGCAACTCGTTCCACGTGAAACGGGCGGCGGGTTTTTGATTGCGTAATTTTGTAAGCAGCAACGCCGGAACGCCGGGCGGCTTATCCGGCGTTGCACAGTTTTCCTTATCGCCTTTCGGCGCGTTGCTTTATTCCGAATCTGCCCCGGTGGGTTCCCCTTCGATTATGTTTCAAACCTCCGAATACGACGTTATTGTAGTGGGCGCGGGCCACGCCGGCTGCGAGGCCGCCGCCGCCGCCGCCAACCTGGGCTCGAAAGTGCTGCTGGTGACGATGAACATGAACACCATCGCCCAGATGTCGTGCAACCCGGCCATGGGCGGCGTGGCCAAGGGCCAGATTGTGCGCGAAATCGACGCGCTGGGCGGCCAGTCGGGCATCATCACCGACCGCACCATGATTCAGTTTCGGATGCTGAACCGCTCGAAAGGCCCCGCCATGTGGAGCCCCCGCGCCCAGAGCGACCGGATGCGCTTCGCCGAAGCCTGGCGGCTGACGCTGGAGGGCATCGCCAACGTCGATTTCTGGCAGGAGGCCGTGACCGGCATCGTGGTGGAAAACGACACCGTGGTGGGCGTGACAACGGCCCTCGGCATCGAGTTTCGGGGCAAGTCGGTGGTGCTCACGAATGGCACTTTCCTGAACGGCCTCATCCACATCGGCGAGAAGAATTTCGGCGGCGGCCGGGCGGCCGAGAAGGGCAGCCGCGGCATTACGGAGCAGCTGGTGGAGCTGGGCTTTGAAGCCGGGCGCATGAAAACCGGCACCCCGCCCCGCGTGGACGGTCGCAGCCTCGACTACTCCAAAATGGAGGTGCAGGGCGGCGACGAGGTGCCCGGCAAATTTTCCTACCTCGACACGCCGCGCCTGACGCAGCAGCGGCCGTGCTACATCACCTACACCAACGAGCGGGTGCATGGCATCCTGCGCGAGGGTTTCGAGAAGTCGCCCATGTTCCAGGGCCGCATCAAGGGCCTGGGGCCGCGCTACTGCCCGAGCGTGGAGGACAAAATCAACCGCTTCGCCGACAAGGACCGCCACCAGATTTTCGTGGAGCCCGAAGGCTGGAGTACCGTGGAATGCTACGTGAACGGCTTTAGCAGCTCGCTACCGGAGGAAGTGCAATACCGCGCCCTGCGCGAAATCGCGGGTTTTGAGCAGGCGAAGATGTTCCGGCCCGGCTACGCCATCGAGTACGACTTTTTCCCACCGACGCAGCTTTTGCTCACGCTCGAAACCAAGCTGATTGCGGGCCTCTATTTCGCGGGCCAGATTAACGGCACCACCGGCTACGAGGAAGCTGCGTGCCAGGGCCTGATGGCCGGCATCAACGCCCACAACAAGGTGCATGGCAAGCAGCCGTTCGTGCTCAAAAGGAGCGAGGCGTACATCGGGGTGCTGATTGATGACTTGGTGAACAAGGGCACCGACGAGCCCTACCGCATGTTCACGAGCCGCGCCGAGCACCGCATTCTGCTGCGCCAGGACAATGCCGATTTGCGCCTTACGCCGCTGGGCCACGAGTTGGGCCTGGCCTCGGATGAGCGGCTGGCGCGGGTGCGGATGAAGGAAGCTCAGACCGCCGAAGTAGCCACGCTACTCCAGAAATTCGCCATCGAAATCGACGAAATCAACCCGCTGCTGACGGAGCTGGGCTCGGCCGAAATCCACGAAAAAACCCGCGCCGTAAACCTGCTGCGCCGCCCCAACGTGGAGCTGGCCAGCCTGCGCCGCGCTCTGCCCGCGCTGGATGAAGCCTTGGCCGATTATGATGCCGAGGCCCTGGAGCAGGCCATCATCAACATCAAATACGAAACGTATTTGCAGAAAGAAAACCAGCAGGCCGCCCGCCAGCAGGAGCTCGAAACCTTCGTGATTCAGGGCCGGCTCGACTACCGGGCCATGCCCGCCCTCAGCCACGAGGCCCGCGAAAAACTGCTCAAGATTCAGCCCGAAACCATTGGGCAGGCTTCGCGCATTAGTGGCATTTCGCCGGCCGATGTGTCGGTGCTGATGGTGTACCTCAATCGCTGATTCTCGCTGATTAACCGTGATTTCACTGGTTGCGGTTTGAGTGAGGACGAGTGGGAGAAGAGGCGCGGTGGGCAGGTCGAAATTGAATTCGCGAACTTTACCCGATAGAACAGCCCGTTTCGCTTCGATTGACCTCAACGAAAAATCAGCGAAATCACGGTTAATCAGCAAAAATCAGTGATTTACGAGAGATTAGAAAGCTGCCCGGTTTGCGGCAAAACCGAGTTCCGCAACAAGCTGGTGGTGGAGGACAAGACCGTGAGCCACGAAAGCTTTGCCATCGTGCAGTGCGCGAATTGCGGCTTCCAGTTCACCAACCCCCGGCCCTGCGCGGCCGAAATTGGCCGCTACTACGAATCCGACGACTACGTGTCGCACAACAGCGCGGCCGTGGGCCTGGTGAACCAGGCCTATAAAATTGCCCGCTTGTTCACCATGCGCCGCAAGGTGGGGCTGCTGAACAAGCGGGCCCCGCGCCGGGGCCAGCTGCTGGATTACGGCTGCGGCACGGGGCATTTTCTGGCGGTGGCCAAGTCGGCGGGCTGGCAGGTGGCGGGCTTCGAGCCCAATGCCCGCGCCCGCGACGAGGCCAGCACGCGGCTCGGCCAGCCCATTGGGCAGGAAAGCCTGGCCTTGTTTCAGCCCGGCTCGTTCGATGCCATCACGCTCTGGCACGTGCTCGAACACGTGCATGACCTCAACGAAACCCTGGCCCAGCTGGTGGCCCTGCTGAAGCCCGATGGCGTGCTGCTGATTGCCGTGCCCAACGTGGAAAGCCTCGATGCCCAGCACTACCGCGAGCTGTGGGCGGCCTACGACGTGCCCCGGCACCTCTACCACTTCGCGCCCAAAACCATGACCCAGCTGCTCAAAAAGCACAAGCTGACCATTCGCCAAACGCTGCCCATGCCACTCGATGCCTACTACGTGAGCATGCTGAGCGAGAAGCACAAGGCCGAGCGGGCCGGCGGCCTGCTCACGGTGCTCAAGGCGGGCTACAAGTCGAACCAGTACGCGGCGCAGCACGAGGGGCAGTATTCGAGCCTGCTGTACGTGGCCGGGCGGCGCACCCCGGCGGCCTGATGCCGGGGCGGGCACCGCAGCGGTGGGGGCGGGGCGGGGTCGCGGCCGTGTGCCTCCTGCTGGCAGCCCCGACAGTTGCCCAAACGGTGCCCGATTCGGTAAAAACTCCGTCGCCGACCTTTGTGGTTGATACCGCCCGGCACGTCGTCGTCGTTAGCGCCGCCGAGCCGACCAACACCGTGACGCGCCGGACGGGGCTGCGCATCGGGGCGGCCATTGTTGTTCTCACGCTCACCACGCTGTTGTTGTATAATGTCCGTTCGCGCTGAACTGCTGGCTTTGCTGGCGCTGGTTGCCTTGCTTGAAAGCTGCGCCGCCGTGGCCCCGCCCCTGGGCGGCCCGCGCGACCGCACGCCCCCCCGCCGCATCGGCAGCTCGCCCGACAGCGCGGCCCGCAACGTGAAGCAGCAGTTCGTGCGGCTCACCTTTTCGGAGCCCGTCATCACCAAAGACCTGAGCAAAAACCTGCTCATTACCCCCCAGCTGCCGCCCAACAACCCCTACAAGCTGCGCGAAGACCGCAACGCCATCACGCTGCTGTTCGACAAGCCGCTGGACGAAAACACCACCTACAGCTTCAATTTCCGCGACGCGGTGGTCGACATCACCGAGGCCCTGCCGGCCAAAAACGCGGCCCTCACCTTTAGCACTGGCCCCGAGCTGGATGCTGGTACGCTGAGCGGCACCCTCACCGACCTGCTCACGGCCAGGCCCGTGGCCGAGGCCACCATCGGCCTCTACCGCGTGGCCGACACGCTGGGCGTGCGCAAGGGCCGTCCCTACTACACGGTGCTCACCGACAAGGCCGGCAAATTCAGCCTGAATTTTCTGAAGGTCGGGCCCTACAAGCTCTACGCCGTGGTGGACAAGAACAACAACGGCCGCTACGACGAGGGCGAGAAAATTGCCTACCTGCCCGTGCCCGTCACCGTGGCCGGCCGCAGCTCCACGCCCGTGGCCCTGGCGCTCACTCAGCCCGATACCCGCCCGCCGCTCATCACCACCCGGCAGGTGAGCCCCACGCAGGTGCGCCTCAGCTACAATGAGGGCGTGCGCACAGCCACCCTGGCTCCGCTGGGCACCACCCAGGCCCCGGCCGCCGTGGCCGAAGCCGTGCAAGTAGCCGACCGCGGCCGCACCGTGGCCGTGTTCAAAACGCCCGTCGTGAACGATGGCCGCTACCTGCTCACCGCCACCGACAGCACCGGTAACCTGGGTCGCGATACCCTGAACCTGAAATTTGCGGCCCCGCCCGCGGCCGCCAAAAAGGCGGCTCCGCTGCCCCTGTATTTGGTGGAGGGCGGCCCGCGCAGCGTGTACCGCGAAGGCCGCGTGCAGTTCCGCTTTGCCGTGCCGGTGCGCGTGGCCAGCGGCCAGCCCTTCGGCACGCTCGTCGAAGACTCGACCAAGCGCCGCCCCCTGCGCCTGCCCGCCGATGGCAACCTCAGCGCCGACCGCGGCCTGCTCACCGTCAATTTCAACACCAAGGCCCGCACCCGCTTCGATGTGGTGCTCGACAGCACGGCCGTGACGGCCGTAACCGGGCAGTCGCTGCGGCTGCGGCCCCTGCGCCTGGGCATCAGCGAACAGGATGTGTCCACCAGCCTGTCCGGGGTCATTATCACCAAGTATAAGAGCTACGAGCTGCAATTGCTCGACGATAAGCTGCAAGTAGTGGCCAGCCTGGCCTCGCCCAAGGGCCTCTACACCTTCGCCGATATGCCCCCCGGCACCTACCACCTGCGCGTACTGATTGATACCGACGGCGACGGCCGCTGGCGCGGTGGCGACCCCAACCTGCTGCTCGTACCCGAGCCCGTGTACCTCGACCCCAAGCCCCAGCCAATCCGCGCCGGCTTCGACATCGTGGAGCCGCTCACGTTCTAGCGAGTAACCCGATTCTTTTGCTGGCCGCCCCATCGGGGTCGTACCCGGAGGGCGATTTCCGAACTACCCGGAAGTCGCCCTCCGGGTACGACCCCGATGGGGCGGCTGCTTTTTGGCCCGGCCGACAGCCGTAGCGCGGCCTTTATAGTCCGCGCTACGGCTGTCGGCTTTTACACGGCCCGCACCCAGCCATTGGGAGAGCCAAAAACCACTAAAGCGCGGGGAAATGCATCACTATCCATAAATGCGTAGATACAAAAATACAAATTTATATTGATAATCAGTTAGTTATCCCTGAAATACGCTGGTTTTGTGGAAAACTTTTCTTTGATTCCAGTTACTGTGGGCAGTTTTTGGGAGTAATCCACCTCTTTTCCACCGATTTTTCCACACCGGTTTTGCGTTGGGGACGATTTCGGGGATAACTCGGGGGAAACACGGGGATAGCGCGGGGATAAGTGGGGCATAAGTTTTTTGGGTTCTTCCGCGGCCCATACAGGGCAAAAGCGGCGGGGATAAGCGTGGATAACTTCTCCCCACCAAATGCCCTTCCCACACGGCCATTTTATGGGGGATAATAAAATTGTGGATAGCCGGGGGAGATGTTGAAAATCAATTCAACTATTTGATAAACAATGTTATGTTTTCCACAATGCTGGTGTATAATGCGGGGATAAGACCCGGCTTTCCCCCATGTTTTCCACGCTGGGGATAACCTCTCGAGCTTATCCACTTATCAACCGACCTAATGAGTGGAAATAAAGAGGGTTTTT
>JAYULN010000616.1:0-1272 GCA_043763525.1 Hymenobacter sp. | reverse complement strand
TGGCCGATTTGGAGCAGGAGCGGAGCTGGCCGTTCCTGGAGGCCTACCTTCAACACCCGCTGCCCAGCACCGTGCTGGTGTTTTGCTACAAGCACAAGACGCTGGACTCGCGCAAGAAGCTGGGTAAGCTGCTCAGCGGCAAGGATTCCCCGGCCGTGCTCATGACCAGCAAAAAGCTCTACGATAACCAGGTGCCGCAGTGGCTCACGGCCAACGTGCGCGGGCGCGGCCAGCAAATAACCGGGCAGGCCACCGCCATGCTGGCCGAGTACATCGGGGCCGATTTGGGCCGGCTGGCCAACGAAGTCGATAAGCTGGTGCTGAACCTGAAACCCGGCCAACCCATCGATGAGGAGCTGGTGCAGCGCATGGTGGGCATCAGCAAGGACTACAATATTTTTGAGCTGCAAAAAGCTCTCGTGCAGCGCGACGTGCTGAAGGCCAACCGTATTCTGGGCTACTTCGCCGCCAACCCCAAGGCCAACCCGCTCATCCCGAACCTGACCTTGCTGTTCAATTTTTTCAGCAAGCTGCTGGTGCTGCACCAGGCCGGCCCCAACCCGCCCGATGGCGCGTTCAAAAGCCTGGGCATTATGAACAGCTTCGCCCAAAAGGAGTACCAGCAGGCCCTGCGGGTATTTCCGGCCGAGCGGGTGGTGGGCCTCATCCACAACATCCGGCGGGCCGACGCGCAGAGCAAGGGCATCGAAAGCGGCTCGATGGACGATGCCGAGATACTGCGGGAACTGGTGTGGCTGATACTGCACAACGTGCCGGCCGGGGTGCTTCACTGATTAATCTAGTTGGGCTAGCGTCAATTTGAGCCGGGCTACTGCGAGCTTAACCTCGGGGTAGCCCGGCTGCTGCTTTAGAGCGGTTTCAGAATCAGTGTACATGTTTTAACTATGTACATGAACTTCGAAACTGCTATAAATAGGTTTCAATCAGTCACTTTTAGCCGTTGCGCCCCACGGAGATTCATAGCATAATCCAGAAAAATACAGATAGGTGTCTAGGTGTCTTGTTCTTGACAGTGTGGAAGCGGGTACTGGCAGAGGAAGTAAGGCTATTGAACGAGAACAGTCGGCGAAGGGACCGATAGCCATGGAAGTTTGTACAAATGAATGACGGTACATCTGTTCATTGAACAACAAAATATTCCCTTCACCTCCTTTTTTTCTGTTATGAAGTCAATTAGACCCTTGATAGTGTTCGCCGCACTAGCCGTTGTACTGGCTGCTACGCCCGGGCAGGCCCAAACCGCCACCAACG
>JAYULN010000615.1:0-8343 GCA_043763525.1 Hymenobacter sp. | reverse complement strand
TCCAATATTCAGGATTTGAGCGTGAAGTCGGACTTCGACTACGTGCCCAACCCCAACCACTACGTGCGCTTTGGCGGGCAGTACATCCGGCACCAGTTTCGGCCCGGCGCGGTGCAAACCGACGGCAGCTCCGACCCTTCGCAGAACCAGACCACCGGCCACCGCATCACGGCCGACGAGGCCAGCCTCTACGCCGAAGACGACGTGAAGCTGACCGACCGCCTGAAGGTGAACGTGGGCCTGCGGGTGAACAGCTTTTTGGTCGATAAAAAGCTGTATCCGTCCATCGAGCCGCGCGTGTCGGCCCGCTTCCTGCTCACCGAGGATTGGGCCCTGAAGGCGGCCTACGTCCGCACCACGCAGTACGTTCACCTGCTCACCAACAGCGGCATTGGCCTGCCCACCGACCTGTGGGTGCCCGCCACGGCCAAGGTGCAGCCCCAGAAAGCCCAGCAGTTCAGCCTGGGCGCGGCCCGCAACTTGCGCTTTCACGACGAGGATTTCGAGTTGAGTCTGGAGAGCTACTACAAACCGATGCAGAATCTGATTGAGTTTCGCGAGGGGGCCGATTTCGTAGGGACTTCCGACGATAACTACGAAACCAAAATCACCAGTGGGCGGGGCTGGGCCTACGGGGCGGAGCTGTTTTTGCAGAAGAAAACCGGCAAAACCACCGGCTGGGTGGGCTACACGCTGTCGTGGAGCAACCGCCAGTTTCCCGAGCTGAACCAGGGCCTGGCCTATCCCTACAAGTACGACCGCCGCCACGATTTCAAGCTGGTCGTGATTCACGAGTTCAGCCCCTCGCTCACGCTCTCGGGTACGTTTGTGTACGGCACGGGCAACGCCGTTACGCTGTCGCAGGGCCACTACGCACTGGGGCCGAACGACACCTACGAGGACTACGGAACCCGCAACAGCTACCGCATGGCCGCCTACCACCGCCTCGACCTCGACCTGAGCCACACCAAGAAAAAGCGCTGGGGCGAAGTCGTGAACAGCATCAGCGTGTACAACGCCTACAACCGGCACAATCCTTACTTCATTTACCTGGGCCGCGGGGCGGGCCAGCAGGAGATGAGCTACCGGCAAGTGTCGCTATTCCCTATTCTGCCGTCGTTCAGCAAGACATTCCGGTTCTAACTAAGCACTGGTGCCAAACGTCATGCAGAGCGCAGCGAAGCATGACGGCCTGTTGGCTTTCTAAACTGCTTCCCATCAACAGCATGAAAAACTTTATTCTCGCTCTCCTCGCCACTACGGCCCTGGCTGGTTGCGAAACCGCCGTGAACCTACCCGAGCCGCCGCACACCCCGCGCGTAGCCCTGATGTACACGCTCACCACCGCGCCGCTCGATTCTTCTTTTCAGGCCCTGTTCGAGGAGCGCCAGCTCTACATCAGCAACAGCCAGCGCGTGTTTTCTACTGCCGAGCTCAAGGGCCGCGCCGATGCCACCGTGGAACTGCGCGATGCCGCCGGCCGCGTGGTGGAGCATTATCGGTCCATCATCACCGGGGCCAACCCGCAGTATGGTTACCCCGGCCAGGCGGGCTACTACCGGCCCGTGCTCGGCTTCCGGCCCCAGGTAGGGCAGGCCTATACCTTGCGGGCGACCCTGCCCGGCCTCGAAACCGCCGAAAGCACGCTGAAGATGCCCACGCCGGCCGTGATAGAGAGTGCCACCTACGCCCCGCGCACTGCGCCCGGTACGGGTTCCAGCCAGTTCACGGGCCGTCTGAGCGTGGTGCTGCGCGACGACCCCGGCACGGCCAACTACTACCTGGCCTTCGCCCGCGTGCTCGACCAGCAGGGCCAGCCCGGCAGCTGGTCGCCGGTTGATGTGGACTACAACAGCCAAAGCAATTCGGCCAGCATCGGCCAGTTTCAGCTGTCGAGCCCGCGCCAGCAGTACAGCCTTTATCCTTTTGCCGATACCGACGTGAATGGCCAGCGCATCACCATGGCTTCCGATGTGCGGTTTTATAGCAATTGCTACCAAGGCAATTGCCCACAGCCCGCCTTCGTCGAAGTAACCGTGAGCAGCATCACGCTTGATGCCTATAATTTCTACCTCTCGCGCCGCCGCTACTACGACAGCGACGGCAACCCTTTCGCCGAGCCCGCCCCGCTGACCTCCAACGTGCGGCCCGGCTACGGCCTGTTTGGTGGTGCCACCGATGTTACCTACCGCATCCGGCTGTAGCAAAATCGGGGAATTAAACCCCGGCCGCTGGCATTTGTCATAAGGAGGAAAATATCCAGGATTTCATTTCAGCTGATTTATTAACATGAAAACCCGCTCGTTTTTGCTCCTCTTTGTCCTGCTGCTGGTTGGCCAGTTGCTGGCCAGTCGCCCGGCCACGGCCTAGGTTATTCGCGGCAATATTTCCTTCGGCCCGCCGCCGCGTGCCTACTACGGCCCCCGGTGCTATTACCCGCCCCGCCCGGCCGTGGTGTATGCCGTGCCGCCGCCCGTGGTGGTAGTGCCCGCCCCATATTATGCGCCCCGCGCCTACTATGCCCCCCGGCCGTACTACGGCTACCGGGGCCGCAGCCGCTGGGGCCGCCGCTGGTAGTCTAGTTTCAGTCTTTTCTATCTATTGAAAATACTTCGCTAGCTATTGGCGGGGCATTTTTGCGTTCTATAACTGATGTTACGCATTGCCTTGGTTAAAGCGCCACTGGGGGTGTAGCGTGAACTTTGTAGTTCGCGTCCCCGTGCAAGTAAAGCCGTCCGAACGGCGTGGGGACGCGAACTACAAAGTGCGTGCTACAACCTACTGCGTAACATCAGTTATAAAGTCAAAGGGAGAGGTAAACGCTTTGAATAGTCGTGTAGAAGTGGCGGTCAGACCGGGGCATCCGCTTCTGCCTGACTCTTTAAGCAATGATAAAATGTAGTTTGCGGGGTTTGGCGTAGGTTTAGACCGGCTTTCTGCTGCCATTTCCCTAGCCTTCACGCCCGACTGCTTGCCTACACTCTCCGCCAGCCTGCGCCCCCGGTGGGTGCTGCCCACCATTGTTGTTGCACAGTTTGCCTGCACCTCGCTGTGGTTTGCCGGCAACACCGTGCTACCCGATTTGCTGCGCGAGGCCCGTCTCGGCGGCAGCCCGCTAAGCACGGCCGTGTCGGCGGTGCAGCTGGGGTTTATCGTGGGTACGCTGGTGTTTGGCCTGCTCCGGCTGGCCGACCGCGTGGCCCCGGCGCGGCTTTTTTTGGCCTGCGCCGTGGTGGGCAGCCTCACCAATGCGGCTTTGCTGCTGCCCGGCCCCACGCTGCCGGTGGTGTTGCTGCTGCGGTTCGGCACCGGCCTGTGCCTGGCGGGCATCTACCCGGTGGGCATGAAAATAGCCGCCGACTACTACGAAAACGGCCTGGGGCGCGCCCTGGGCTATTTGGTGGGCGCGCTGGTGCTGGGCACGGCGCTGCCCCACCTACTGCGGCTGCTGGCGGCCGGGTTTGCCTGGCAGGCCGTGGTGCTGGCCACCTCGGGCCTGGCGCTGGCGGGCGGGGTGCTGCTGTGGGCGCGGGTGCCCAACGGGCCATTTAGGCGGCCGGCGGCCCCGTTCGAGGCGGGCGCAGTGTGGGCGGTGTTTGGGCCCCGGCCGTTTCGGCAGGCGGCGCTGGGCTATTTCGGGCACATGTGGGAGCTGTATACTTTCTGGGCCTTTGTACCACTGCTGCTGGCCACCCACGCCCAACTGCACCCCGAAGGTGGGCCGTACGGCCCCGGCTGGGCCTTTGGGCTAATTGCGGCCGGAGCCCCGGCCTGCGTGGCGGGCGGCTACCTGGCCCGGCGGGTGGGCAGCCTGCGCACGGCCCGCTGGGCGCTGGGCGTGTCGGGGGCCTGCTGCCTGCTGAGCCCGCTGCTGCTGGCGCTGCCCCGCCCGGCGTTTGTGGCAGGCGTGTTGGTGTGGGGCATGGCCGTGGTGGCCGATTCGCCGCAGTTTTCGGCGCTGGTGGCGCAGCGGGCTCCGGCCACGGCCAAGGGCACGGCCCTCACGCTGGTTACCTGCCTGGGGTTTGCGCTCACCATTGTGAGTTTGCAAAGCTTTGCGGCGCTGCAAGGGCACGTGGCGGCGTGCTACTTATTTTTGCTGCTGGCCCCCGGGCCGGTGCTGGGGTTGCTGGCCACCCGCCGGGGCGCGGCCGTGGCGGGCCGTAGCTAGCTGCGCAATTTTGCTTAATCTTGCGGTACTGAACCAACTGCTTACGACTAATTTTTGTATCGCATGAAATCATTGTACCTGGCCCTGGGCGGGGCGGCGCTGCTGCTGGCCGCCTGCAACCAAACGCCCCCCGCCACCGAAAAGGCCACCACCACGGCCCCCGCCGAAGCCCCGGTGGCCACTGCGACTCCGGCTGCGGCTCCTGCCGCGCGCCCCGATTCGGCCGCTGCTGCGCCCGCCGCCACGAGCACCGCGCCGGCGATGGCCGAGGCCACTACGCTCAAGCTCGCCTTCTCCTTCAAGCCCACTCCCGACCCCGACAACCCCGGCCACTCGCGCACCAACGCCCACCTGCTGTTGCAAGGCAGCAAGCCGCAGGACATCGACCTGGGCAAATTCACGGGCAAGCCCGATGTGGTGAATGCCGCCAAAGCCAAGGCCGCCAACTTCCCGGTGGGCATGCTGATGGGTTTCCGCAGCTACTCGCCCGCCACGGGCACCAGCTCCGACCTGGCCGTGCTGAACGAGGATGCCCGCCACCTGCGCATCGTGCAGCGCCGCGTGGAGGAAACCGCGCCCGAAGGCGGCAAATTTGAAACTTCCCGTGAAATCATGCTTCCCGCCAATACTAAAGTAACCGTCGCGCCGATGGCGAAAAAGTAACTCAGCAAGCTCAGCATGACGTTCTTTTTACTCCCTACTCCCCCTCACTGTTTCCTGCCGCAATTGGGGCAGAACTTCTGCTCCGGTTTCAGGGATTCGCCGCCGCTGGTGCAATGGCGTTCCTGGGGTTGGGCGGCGGGGTTGGGGGTGCCGCAGCTGGGGCAGAATTTCTGGCCGGGCGCTAGCTTGGTCTGGCAGTTGGGGCACTGCACCAGCGCGTCGCGGTTCAGGAAATCGAGGTTTTTGGTGTAGTCCTGCTCGCGGGTTTTGGTGCGAATTTGCTTGCTGGTGGCTTGGGCCTGCTGGGCGAGCAGCTCCTCTTGTTCGTCGGGGGCGCAGTCTTCGCAGAGGCCGGCGCTGTGGTTCCAGCGGGCATCGGGGCATCCCAGTGGCCGCAGCGGGTGCATTGTTTGAACTGCTGCTTGCCTTCGGCCACGGTTGTTTCGAGGGCCGAGTCGTGGGCCTTGCCACCCACGGCCCGTTAAATGTGGTAAGCCGCGTTTTCGGCCCCGCCCAGGCCCCCAAACAAGCTGTTGGCCGCCTGCAACAAGCGCCCGGCAAGGTCGATGGCATTGGGCTGAAACCGCGACATATAGCCATTCCGGCAACGGTCGCGATGAAACTTGAACTGGAAGCCTTTCTCGGTGGAGAGGTCGTCGTAGGTGGCACCGAATTGTATCACGGAGCTCGTGAGGACGGAAGTAGGTGTGCGGGCAAAAATAGCGCCGCTGGCAATAAGAATAGGCGGGTATATGATTTTAAGGGCTTGGTGCCGCATCAAGCTGGCCCGCCGCAATGCCCCAAAACCGAAAGTCCCGGCTCATGCATGAGCCGGGACTTTCGGTTCCCAATTAACCCAAAAGCCGCTAGAACGTGTAGCGCAGGCTCACGGCCGCGTCGTTATAAAAGCCGGTGTAGCCGTGGAACACCTCGAAGAAAGGCTTGTAGTCGACCCCGACCACGAAGGGCAGGTCCTGAAGCTTGTATTCGAGGCCCAAAATGAGGTCAGCTCCGAAGGCGATGTAGGTGCTCTCGTCGTAGTAATAGCCGTACTTGTTGCTTTTTGCGAAATACACATCGCCGTCGCGGCCCTGGTAATAGTAGCGGTCGTCGGCGAAGTAGTAGCGGCCCTGGTAGGCCCCGGCGTGGAAGCCCGCGCCGTAGTAAAACTGCAGGCCCTTGGCATCGGGAATGCCGATGTGCTTTTCGCCTAAAATGGTGAGCCGGGCCCCACGGGCTTTGTACTCCGTCGTGACGAGGCCCTCAATAGCTACCCCATTTTTGCCGCTCAGAAAGTGTTTGATGGTAAGGCCCGACGAGTAGCCGCCGCCCCGCAGGCCAATGCCGGTGCTATAGCCGGAATTACTGCTGCCGCCACCGCCGCTGCTTTTTTTCTTCGATTGAGCGTTGGCTGCCAGGCCGGGCAGCAGGAGTAACAGGAGAGCGGTAAGGCGTAAATAATTCATGGGAAAACAATGTATGAGAATGATAAAACTTGGACAAAAGTAATCGGTAGGGCGGGAAGTAGCCCCGGCCCCGCCTGGTCTGGCAGCTTGCCCACTGGGCGGCCGCTGCCGTCGTTAGCCCGGCAGCAGCTTATCGGAGAGATGCACGAGCACGCCGCCGCCATCGTCTTCGGCGGCGCGGAGCATGGCGGCGGCCACCGTTGCGCCGCTCACCGGTCGGTACTTGAGTAGCGGGCCGCGCAGCAATGGCCGCAGCACCCGCAGCACCACCGCGCTCAGCCGCTCGGCCAGGCGGGGCTGGGCCCGGTTGCCCAGCAGCAGCGAGGGCCGAAAAATGTGAATGGCCCGGAAAGGGGTTTGGCGCACGGCGGCTTCCATCTCGCCCTTCACGCGGCTGTAGTAGACGCGACTTTCGGCATCGGCCCCCATGCTGGATACCGCCATGAACTGCGAGGCAAAGTTGCCCGCCGCCAGGGCCGCCAGCTTCACCACGTACCGGAAATCGACCTTGTAAAAGGCCTCCTTCGAGCCGGCCTGCCGCATGGTGGTGCCCAGGCAGCAAAACACGTCGTCGGCAATAAGCTTCAGCCGCACCTCATCAAGCTTATCCAGCCCCGTGATTACCTGCACCAGCTTGGGGTGCAATACCGGCACGGTCTTACGCCCCACCACAATCACCTTCGCGTACCGCTCCGAAGCCAGCAGCATCGGCAATAGTTGCGAACCAATAAGGCCCGTGGCCCCGGCGAGTAAAGCGGTTTTTTGCATAGCGGAACTGAAAGAGCAACTCCCCTCCTTGCCAAGGAGGGGACGCTGGCGCGAAGCGCCAGCTGGGGTGGTTATGGCGTTGAACGATGATGTAACCGTTGGTAAAACGACAAGGCGCGGCGTTCCGGCCAAGTGGTTATGGCGTTGAACGATGATGTAACGACTATTCAGAGTGCAGGTTGAAGCAAATACAAAAAGAAAATCCTTTCCCCTATCCTTATCAGTCATTCAGCCGCCGCCCAACGCCACAACCACCCCCGTCCGAGTCTTCGGCTCGAACATCCCCTCCTTGGTAAGGAGGGGAGTTGGTCGTTCAATTACTTCAGCACCGTTGCTTCGGGCTCCAGCAGCACCAGGCCCTGCCGGAACAGTGCGCCCAGCGCCTTTTTGAACACCTTTTTGCTCATGCCCACGCGGCGGTACACGTCTTCGGCCAGGCTTTTGTCGCCGAGGGGCAGGCGGCCGCCGGGGGCCGCCTGAATGGCTTTTAGCAACGTATCGGTGGCCGATTCTACTTCGCCGTAGCCTTCTTTTTGCAGTCGCACGTCGAGCTTGCCATCGGCTCGCACCTGGCGGAGGAAGCCGGGCAGGGCCTCGCCGATGCGCAGGGGCCGGAATACTTCGTTGTGAAACAGCAGCCCCTGGTGCGTGCCGTTCACGATGACGGGATAGCCCAGGTCGGTTTCGTCGGCTACCAGGAGGCTCACGGTGTCGCCGGGCTCGCCCTGGAAGGGCGCATTGCTGAGGAACTGCTTCCACTTGGTGGAGGCCACCAGCCGGTCGCTTTCCTCGTCGAGGTACACGTACACGAACACCCGCTCGCCGGTGCGCAGGTCGCGCCGCTGGTTGCGGAAGGGCAGGAGCAGGTCTTTTTCCAGGCCCCACTCCAGGAACGCACCGGCCGGGCCGTGGTCCTTCACGGTCATGGCGGCGTAGGAGTTTACCAGCGCCAGCGGCCGCAGGGTGGTGGCAATGAGGCGGTCTTCGGAGTCGCGGTACACGAACACGCGCAGCACGTCGCCCACGCGGGTGCCCACGGGCACGTACTTTTCGGGCAGCAGCAGGTCGCCGTCGTCGGAGGTGAGGTAGAGGCCGAAATCTACTTCGCGGGCTACTTCGAGGTCGTTATAATCGCCGAGGTTCATATCAAGAGGGGGATGCTGGGAGGGGCAAAGGTCGGGCGAAAAAGCTGCGAGGGAATTAGCAGTGCTCGCGTAGAAAATCGAAAAACCGCTTGGCGTGGGGCAAGCGTTGCTGAATAACGGCCGGGTCGAG
>JAYULN010000614.1:0-1276 GCA_043763525.1 Hymenobacter sp. | reverse complement strand
AGTTGCGCGAGTTGGTGCAGCCGTTGTTACACGATTCGCCTGAGGCGTTTCTCTTGGTGGACGAGAGCGTACAGGACAAAAAATACAGCCGCTTCATCGCAGTGGCCAAGCGCCAGTACTCGGGCAACGCCCACGGCATGGTCACGGGTATCGGGTTGGTCAACCTCGTGCACAGCAGCGGCCAAGCGGGCGATTTTCTACCCCTGGATTACCGCATCTACGCGCCGGAGGAGGACCAGCGCACGAAAAACGACCATTTTCTGGCCATCTTTGACCAGGTCGTAGCCGAGGGCAAGGTGTTGGCGCGGACCATCTTATTCGATTCCTGGTACGCCGGTAGCACCAACCTGAAGCGCATTCACCGCGCCGGGTGGACCTTTTTCACAACCCTGAAAAACAACCGCCTGGTAAGCCGGAGCAAAGCCAGTGGCTACCAGGGCCTGGACACGCTCGAACCGCCGCCGCAGGGCTGGAGTCGGGGCATGGAAGTGCGCCTGAAAGAAGTGCCTTTTGGCGTAAAACTCTTCAAGCTAGTGGCCACGAACGGCGACATTGAATGGATCATTACCAACCACTTGGCCGCTCATCTGACGCGGGAAATGGTCATCGAGGCCGTGCAGGTGCGCTGGCAGGTGGAGGAATTTCACCGCAGTTTCAAGCAGTTGACGGGGGCCGAAAAGTGCCAGTGCCGCAACGCCCATGCGCAACGCCCATGCGCAACGCAACCACTTGGCCTGCTGCTACCTGGCTTGGGTGTCGCTCCGCCAACATGCCCGCCGAATAGGCCAAACGATTTATCAGGCGCACCACCAGCAATGGGCGCCCTACCTGCGGCAATTGCTCCAAAAACCACTTATCCAAGCGCTTGTGTAGGCGTGTGCGTAAGTCCTAGAGGAGAAACCGAGTTGAAATGTGGCGGCAAAAAGCCGGGGTGAGCAATGGCGTTTTCGCGTAGTTGCGCGCCTCAGTTTGCAGTGCCTCCATGGCCCAAAACGGCAGGGCAGTCAGGCCCAGCTGATTCACAATTTCGGGCGTGGTGCTCGCGGGGTGGCTTCCTACACACCGACAGGAACCCAATACCCGGCAGCCGGCCTCCAGGCACCGCGGCCAGCTCGGCAGCAGGGGCAGCCCGTAGTGCCGTCCGGGTTACCGGTTCAGGATATGCCTTTTGACAATAGTCCCCAGGTCCTTTTCTGAAAACCAGATGTCCGCAGGATGAAGGTGGAGGACGGGCGCGCTTGCACACCGGTCGTTGCAATCCATCTTCTGTATTTCC
>JAYULN010000613.1:0-8355 GCA_043763525.1 Hymenobacter sp. | reverse complement strand
CCATAATGTCCTCGATGGTGACAATGCCCGACACGCCGCCGAACTCGTCGCTCACGATGGCCATCACAATGTGCTTGCGCTGAAACTGGCGCAGCAGGCGGTTTATTTTCTTGGTTTCGGGCACGAAGTAGGGCGGCCGCATAATGCGGGCCAGCTCCACGGCCTCGCCGCGCCGGATAATGGGCAGTAGGTCCTTCACGTTGAGCACGCCCACAATGTTGTCGATGTTGCCTTCGTACACCGGCATCCGTGAGAAGCCTTCGGCGAACACGGCATCCAGAATCTGCTCGGCGGGCGCGTGCACGTCGAGGGCTGAGAGCTTGGTGCGGGGCACCATAATCTGCTTCACCATCCGGTCGTTGAACTGAAACACGTTCTCAATGAGCTCGTGCTCCGAGTCCTGAATTTCACCGCTTTCCTTGCTCTGGTCGAGCAGCAGGCGCAGCTCGTCGGAGGTGTGGGCCTCGGTGCCGTGCAGGTTGGTGATGCCGATGGCCCCCAGCATCAGGTTCGATGCTTTCGACAAAAACCACGTAAGGGGCAGCGTGATATAGTAGAACACCCGCAGCGGCAGGGCCAGAGCCATGCTCACCGGCTCGGAGCGCTGAATGGCCAGGGCTTTCGGAAACAGCTCGCCAAACAGTACGTGCAGGATGGTGATGATAATCAGGCCAACCACTACGGCCAGGGTGTGCGCCGTGGCCGGGGCAATGGTGAAGCCCGACTTTTCGACGGCTCCCTTGATAAGCTCGGTGGTCACTTCCTCGCCCACCGCACCCAGGAGCAGTGAGGCAATGGTAACGCCCAACTGCGTGGCCGAAAGGTACCCGTAGAGGTTGTGGAGGATGCTCAGGACGAGCTTAGCCAAGCGGCTGCCTTCCTTGGCTTTGATTTCAATGGCCGACATTCGGACCCGTATCAGGGAGAATTCGGCGGCGACGAAAAACCCATTCAGCAAAACCAGCAGAATGGTGAAGAATATTTTTAAACCCATGTCGGCGGCCTCCGCGACACGTTCGGTCTGGGGGCCTTTGTTGCTCAAAAGTACGCAGTTTGGCGCAGGTGGTTGGCCCGATGAACTTTTGGCTCACGTATTTGTCATGTGGGCGGCCGGATTTCAAGATAAATACACCTGTAAGCAAACGCCCCGTGGGCCGACTACCCCGGCACTGGCAGCAAACCATATTCCGCCGCCAGGGCCGACCTTTGCCCCCTGAACGGGGCAATTGCGGCCCCCTCACCACGCGAGTTAGCTAGCAAAATGAACACAATCCGGATGATAAAAATTTTGTTGCTCTGGTTGGTCCTGGCCTCGCCCGCTGCCGCCCAGATTCTCACGCCCACCCACTTAAGCACGGCCCTGAGCCGGCCCACCGCCCAAGTAGGCGATGAGCTGGAGCTGGTCGTCAATGCCCGCATCGACGACAAGTGGCACCTCTACGCCTCCGATTTCAGCGACGAGGTGGGCCCCGTGGTGTTCAGTCTGAAGTTCAAGCCCAGCCCGGCCTACGGGCTGGTGGGCAAGCTGCAAGCCATCAAGTCGCACCACGAGCAGGACGAGGTGTTTAAGGGCGAAGTCGCTTTCTGGGAAAAAACCGGGCAGATGCGCCAGCGCATCAGAGTGCTGCAGCCCGGCCCGCTCACCATCACCGCCGAGGCCGACTACCAAAGCTGCACCACCGTGGACGGGAAGTGCGTGCCCGGCAGCGAAACCCTGAAATTTGGGCCGCTGACCGTAGCCGTAGCCGTAGCCGCCGCGCCGGCCAAGGCCTTGGGCGCAGCAGCGCCCGCCACCCCAGCAGCGACCAAAGCTGCGGTTGCCGCCGCGCCGGCCGTTGCGCCCACGCCCGCGTCATCTACTTCCGATACGGCTGCCGCTTTGGCTGCCGCGACTGCACCCGCCCGCCTTGCCGCGCCAGCCACTACAACGACAGATAGTATTGCCCCAACCGAGGCCAAAGCCGCGCCCGCTCCGGAAGTGGCCAACGTGGCTACCGCCGCCGACCCCGTGGGCCGGGCCGGCGGGCTGTGGAGCTTTGCCCTGCTGGCCTTCACTTTCGGGCTGGCCGCGCTGGTCACGCCCTGCGTGTTCCCGATGGTGCCCATGACGGTTTCGCTTTTCACCAGCGGCAACGACAGCCGCCAGCGCGGCATCTTCAAGGCGCTGGTGTACGGGGCCAGCATTATCGGCATTTATGTGCTGATGGGTGTGCTGGTGTCGGTATTGCTGGGCGAGGACGGCCCCAACCTCATTGCTACCCACTGGCTGCCCAACCTTATTTTCTTCGCCGTGTTCGTGGTGTTCGGACTGTCGTTTCTGGGCTTGTTTGAAATCACGCTGCCCCATACCATTGTCAACACCGTGGATACCCAGGCCGACAAGGGCGGCTGGGCGGGCATTTTCTTCATGGCCCTCACGCTGGTGGTGGTGTCGTTTTCCTGCACCGCACCCATCGTGGGCAGCATTCTGAGCCTGGCGGCGCGGGGCGAGCGAATTACGCCCGTCGTGGGCATGCTGGGCTTTTCGCTGGCGTTTGCACTGCCGTTCACGCTGTTCGCCATCTTCCCGTCGTGGCTCAAAAGCCTGCCCCGCTCGGGCGGCTGGCTCAACACCGTGAAAGTCGTGCTGGGCTTCGCGGAGTTGATGCTGGCCCTCAAATTCCTGAGCACCGCCGACCTGGCCTATCATTGGCACCTGCTCAACCGCGACGTGTACATCGTGCTCTGGATTGTGCTGTCGGCCCTGTTGGGCTTCTACCTGCTGGGCAAGTTTCGCCTCTCCCACGACTCCCCGCTCGACCACCTCAGCGTGGGCCGCTTGTTGATGGCCGTGGCCGCGTTCGCCTTCACTGTGTACCTGGTGCCGGGCCTGTTTGGGGCCCCGCTGCCGCTGCTGGCCGGCTACCTGCCGCCCCAGAGCAAGCACGATTTTTCGCTGGCCAGCGGCTCCGGTGGAGGCAGTGCTGCCGCCGTTGCCACCAGCAGCACTGAAGCCCCGCGCGAAGCCGTGCGCTTCGGCGACTTTTTGGAATTGCCCCACAACCTCGACGGCTACTTCGACCTGGAGCAGGCCAAACGGTACGCCCGTCAGCAGCACAAACCTATTTTTATTGACTTCACGGGCCACGCCTGCGTGAATTGCCGCAAGATGGAAGCGACCGTGTGGAGCGACCCGCTGGTACTGGACAAGCTGCGCAACAACTACGTGGTAGTGGCTCTCTACGTGGACGATAAAACCGAGCTGCCCCAGAAGGAGTGGTACATCTCCACCCACGACCACCAGCTGAAAACCACTCTCGGCAAGCAGAATGCCGACCTCCAGATAACCCGCTACGGCTTCAACGCCCAGCCTTATTACGTGCTGCTCGACCCCGACGATGCAACCAATAAGCCCCTGATTATGCCTATTGCGTACGAGCCCGATGTGGCGCAATTCAGTGCCTTTTTGGCGGCCGGGTTGCAGCAATACAAGCGGGCGCGGGGGCCGGTGGCCGTGCGCTAAGCGCCGGCAAGCCGTGGGGCTAAATCAGCAGTAGTGAGCGAGTTTCCTGCCCGATATAAGCACGAAGAGGCGGCCCCCACCCAGAGGCCGCCTCTTACTACTTGTGAGGAGTGCATCTACCCAGATGCACGGCCTCGTTTTCCCCTCTTCTCCTCCGTATCCAACCGCAGCTGTAGCAAAAGGAACAATCCTTTTTTTAAAGAGTTAAGTGATAATAAGGCCGAATGCTCAGCATTTACCCCGTACTTTGCTCCTCTGCAAACAATGCTGCGACCTTCTGCCTTGGATTGTAACAAATGTAAGCTAACATGGCAGATGGTGCAAATATTTTTGCGATTTGCTACAAAATTTGAAATTAATCCAACGATTAGCCTTTATTTTTGAATTCTCTCTCACTCCTTTCTGCAAAACATGGCTCGCAATTACGAACTTGATGATACCGACCGAAATATTCTGAATCTGCTTATTCAGGATGCTAAAATGCCATACACCGAAATTGCCCGCAAAGTCAACGTATCGGGTGGCACAGTACACGTGCGCATGGCCCGGCTCGAAGAAATTGGCATTGTGCAGGGTGCTACGCTTCGCATTGACTACCAGAAGCTTGGTTATGGGGTGAATGCCTTTCTGGGCATCTACCTCCTGAAAAGCTCCGTGTACACGAGCGTGGTGAATCAGCTGCGCGAAATTCCCGAAGTGGTGAACATCCACTTCACCACCGGGGCCTACGGCGTGTTTGCCCGCCTGCTGTGCCGCGATACCCAGCACCTGCGCGACGTGCTTCACGACCGCATTCAGCCCATCGACGGCATCGAGCGCACCGAAACCCTGATTTCGCTCGAAGAAGTCATTAGCCGCTCCGCCAACCTGACTTAGCCCGGCCCACGGCCGGCCCTGGGCCGCCGGCGCTGCACTGCGGTGCAGGGCCGGCGGCTTTTTTTGTTTGTGGCCCAGCATGCGGGCCGAAACAGGAAAGGGGGCCGGCCGTGTACTTTTGCGCCAGTCATGCCCACCGCCCCGCCCGCCACGCTGCTCATCCAAACCGCTTTCATTGGCGACGTGATTCTGATGACGGCACTGCTCGAATACCTGGCCCACCACGAGCCCGCCACGCCCGTAGATGTGCTGGTGCGGCGCGGCAACGAAGGCCTGCTGGCTGGCCATCCGAAGGTGCGGCAGGTGCTGATTTGGGATAAGAAGCACCGCAAGTACGCCAACCTGTGGCAGCTGCTGCGCCAGATTCGGGCCACGGGCTACGGCCGCGTCGTCACGTTGCAGCGCTTTGCCAGCACGGGGTTTCTCACGGCCTCTTCGGGGGCCCGCGAGCGGGTGGGCTTTGCCAAAAACCCGTTCAGCCGGTTTTTTACGCGGCGCGTGCCCCACATCATCGGCGACGGCACGCACGAGGTGGTCCGCAACCTTGCGCTGCTACGCGGCAATGAGGAAGTAAGAATGAGAAATGAAGAATTGGCTCCAGCAGATAATTCCTCATTCCCCCTTCCTTATTCTTCATTAACAAAGCCCCGGCTGTACCCTTCGGCCGCCGACGAAGCGGCCGTGGCTCCCTACGCGGCGGCCGGCCCCTACATCTGTCTGGCTCCCACATCGGTCTGGTTCACCAAGCAATACCCCGAGGAAAAGTGGTTGGAGCTGCTGGCGGCCCTACCCGCCAGCCGGCAAGTATACCTGCTGGGCGGCCCGCCCGACGTGGCGGCCTGCGAGCGCCTGGCCGCCGCCAGCGGCCGCCCCAACGTGACCAGCTTGGCCGGTAAAATTGGCCTGCTGGCTTCGGCCGCCCTCATGCGCGGGGCGCTGATGAACTACGTGAACGACTCGGCCCCCATGCATCTGTGCTCGGCCGTGGGGGCACCCGTAACGGCAATATTTTGCAGCACCGTGCCCGAGTTTGGGTTCGGGCCGCTGTCGCCGGTGTCGTTCGTGGTCGAAACCAGCGAGCCGCTCGATTGTCGGCCCTGCGGCCTGCACGGGCACGCCGCCTGCCCGCTGGGGCACTTTCGCTGCGCGTATGGCATTGAGGTAGCGCAATTACTGGCAGTGAGCAGTTATCATTGAGCAATTACCAGTGAGCAATTACCAGTGAGCAATTACCAGTGCAAGAGGTTCTTCTTTATTAACTGTTCACTGGTAACTGCTGACTGCCAATTGTACCTTTGCCTTCCTTATGCTCGATTATCACATTCACGAATATCCCAACGGCATCCGCCTGCTACACAAGGAGGTACCGCATACCAAAATCGCGCATTGCGGGTTTTTGCTCGACATTGGCTCGCGCGATGAGGCCCCGCACCAGCAGGGCCTGGCCCACTTCTGGGAGCATATGGCCTTTAAGGGCACCGAGAAGCGCAAGTCGTTTCACATCCTCAACCGCCTCGAAACCGTGGGCGGCGAGCTGAATGCCTACACTACCAAGGAGAAAATATGCTTCTATGCCGCGCTGCTGAGCACGCACTTCGAGCGGGCGTTTGAGCTGCTGACCGACCTCACGTTCAATTCCATTTTCCCCGGCCGCGAGGTGGAGAAGGAGCGGGGCGTGATTCTGGAAGAAATGAGCATGTACCAGGATGCCCCGGAGGATGCCATTATCGACGATTTCGACACCGTGGTGTTTGGCGAGCACCCGCTGGGTGTGAACATTCTGGGTACCCGCGAGAGCGTGAGCCGCTTCCAGACGGCTGATTTTCATGCCTTTCTGCGCGAGCAGATGCGGACGGACCGGCTGGTGTTCAGCTCGGTAAGCAACCTGCCCTTTGCCGAGGTGAAGCGGCTGGCCGATAAGTTTCTGGCCCCACTGCCGGCCCGGCTGGGCCCGCGCACGCGCCGGCCAGTGGGCGGCTACGAGCGAAAGTCGCAGGTCGAAACCCGGCCCATTTCGCAGGCGCACTGCCTGGTGGGCGGCCCGGCCTACTCGCTGAACGATGCGCGCCGCATTCCGTTTTTCATGCTGAATAACATTCTCGGCGGCCCCGGCATGAACTCACGCCTCAACCTGGCGGTGCGCGAGAAGTATGGCCTGGTGTACACCATCGACAGCACGTATTCGCCCTATACCGACACTGGCTTATTCGGTATCTACTTCGGCACCGAGGGCAAGCAGCTGGTCCGCACCCTGGGCCTGGTACAAAAGGAGTTGAAGCTGTTGCGCGAGAAAACCCTTACCACCAACCAGCTGCACACCGCCAAGCACCAGCTTATGGGCCAGCTTGCCATGAGCGAGGAAAGCACCGGCGGCCTCATGCAGCTGCTGGGCAAAAGCACCCTCGACCTGGGCCGCGTGGAGCCGCTGAGCGAAATTTTCGAGAAAATCGAGAAGATTTCGGCCGAAGAATTGCGCGACATGGCCAACGAACTGCTGACCGAGGAGCACTTGAGCGTGCTGCAGTACGTGCCGGAAGGAAAATGAGGGTGCCGGTTTTTGGGCATGTGGGCGGCTACCGACCGGGCGACACGTTCTGCAACCGCATTGAGTTGGCCTTCAGTGGAGTGCATCGGCCGCGTCGGGCGGGCGTGTGCGGCACGCGGCAACTGGGGGCTGAAAGCATTGTGCTGGCCGGCCAGTACGAAGACGACGAGTTTGGCGAGGAAGAAATTCGCTACTCCGGCAATGGTGGGCGCAACCCCAAAACCGGCCGCCAAACCACCAACCAGGTCGCTACTGGTACCAACTTGGCGCTGCTCAAAAGCCAGGAAACCAGCTTGCCGGTGCGGGTGCTACGCAAAGTGCCGGCTGAGGTCGGCGGCCCGGATGCGTACCGCTACGAGGGGCTTTATCGGGTGGTGGGCTCCAGTTTCGGGCCGGGGAAGTCGGGGCTCAACGTGTTTGTGCTTCGGCTGCGGCCCATTTTGATGTGAAAATTTCTCGCGGAGGTTCGCCGAGGAAGGCGCTGAGGTGCGCTGAGACGACCGCCGCAAATCTCCGCGTTTCTCCTCTGCGGACTTCTGCGAGAAACCCCAGCAGAACAACCATGACCGACCCAACCGAGCAGTACGCCGAAAGCCACACCGCGCCCGAGCCGTCGCTGCTGGCCCAGCTCACCCGCGAAACGCACCTCCAGCTGCTGATGCCCCGCATGAGCAGCGGCCCGGTGCAAGGCCGCTTACTAAGTACGCTGAGCCACTTAATCCGCCCGCGCCGCATTCTCGAAATCGGGACGTTTTGCGGCTATGCCACGCTGTGCCTGGCCGAAGGATTGGCCCCTGATGGGAGGCTGCACACCATCGAAATCGACCCCGAGAAGGAGGCGCGCATCCGGCGCTACGTGGCAGCGGCTGGGCTAACGGAGCAGGTGCAGCTGCACATCGGTGCGGCGCTCGACGTTTTGCCGGGGCTGGTCGATGAACTATGGGATTTGGTCTTTATTGATGCCGACAAGCGGAATAACGACGCTTATTTTGAGGCTGTTATCGGGCAGGTGCGGCCGGGCGGGCTGCTCATCGTCGATAACGTGCTGTGGGGCGGCAAGGTGCTGCCCGCGCACGCCTTGAAACCCGGCGACAAGGACACGCCGCTGGTACGGGCTTTCAACGACAAAATGGCCCGGGATGCGCGGGTAGAGCCGGTGTTTGTGCCCCTGCGCGATGGTCTGCTGCTGCTGCGGAAGGTCTGAACCGCAGATGAAACGGATGAAACGGATGAAACGGATTTCACTGATTCGGTTTCGCCAGTTTGGTCTGCTTCGTGCCCGGCCGCTTGCCAAGCCTAGAGCGGTTCCCAGGTCGGTGTAGTTGAATAACTGCTGTTACGCGGTAGGTTGTAGCGCGAACTTTGTCGTTCGCGTCCTCGCGCCAGTAAAGCCGCCCGAACGGCACGGGGACGCGAACGACAAAGTTCGCGC
>JAYULN010000612.1:0-3331 GCA_043763525.1 Hymenobacter sp. | reverse complement strand
CGCTGGCGGTGGCGGCCCAACGGATGGGGGGTGGGGGTATGCACCGGCAATAGGGGCGAGAGCCGCTCCCATAAGGTGTCCGAAAGCGCAAATTCCTGCGTGGTCGCCATAACGTTAAAATACTACTTCATTTCTCCCTATTCGGATAGCCTCTAAGTAGCTTATTTGCTCACTGTTGTTGCGCAGGCCTTGCGGCAGCTTACTGGAAACAGGCCTTTGCAGTTAATGCAAACACTTTTTCCAGGAATTGGGCGCAAGCGCTGCGGAATAACAGTAACTTAGTCGGCAACTATGCTAAATCAGGCTGTTGGCGCTCATGGGTCGGAACTACTTTTCGACTGCACTTCCACTTCCCCATTAACTCCTGACCGTTGACCACTACTCATCGCCTGCCTACCCTTCTCCTCTTCAATATGTCAATAACCTTACTACGGCGCATTTACGGGGCGCTGCTCCTATTTATGCTGGTGTTGCTGGCGGCTCGTCCGGCACAGGCGAGTCACCTTATGGGCGGCGAGATGAGCTACCGCTACCTCGATGCCAACGGCCCGGCCGCCGCCCCGTTCCGCTACGAGCTGACGACCACAACTTATATTATCTACGCTCCCCCGGGCTCCCTGGCCGTAACTATCTACAGCCGCACCACCGGGGCACCCCTCTCCACGGTGATAATGAGGAACCCCACCAGCTCGCCGGCTACCACCCACTCGGGGCCGGCGGGCTGCGCCGTGATAGGTCCCAGCCAACGGTTCGTCATCAATAAGTTCGTGGGAGTGGTCGAGCTGCCGATGTCGTCTGATGGCTACTACGCCGTGACTTCGCAAGCCGCCCGAAACGCCACCACCAACCTCTTCCGAAGCGATTCGGAGTCCCTCATACTGTACGTGAGCATGACCCCGCCGCTGATTCCGAACCACTCGCCGGTGTTTTCCGACACGGCCGTGGCCATCGTGTGCCAGAACGATACCACCATTACCCTCAACAATGCCTTCGATGCCGACGGCGACCGACTGACGTACGCCTTCGGCAGCCCCTACGGCCGACTGGCCAACAGCGGCACTACGTTTCCGCCCCTGCCCAACTCGATGGCGTACAACGCGGGCTACAGCACGGCCGCCCCGTTTGGTACGGGGGCCGGCAACTTCGCCATCCTCTAATGCCAACACCGGCATTGCCAAGTACGGCGCTACCACCAGCGGCCTGTACGTGGTGGCGGTGGATGTGTCGGAGTACCGCACCATCAACGGGCGGGAGATGCTGATTGGTACCACCCGGCGCGACCTGCAGCTGGTGGTTGCGCCCTGCTCGCCCACCCCGCCTCCCTTGCTGCCAGCCATCATGCCCCGCAACTACACCATTGAAGAAGGTCAGGTGCTGCGCATTCCGATTACGGCCACCCAGGCCAGCGGCAACCACCCGCTGGTGCTCACCGTGAACAGCGTCCTGCTCGACGGCAGCGGGCCGTTCAACACCACTTTCAATGGCAGTACCGGCACGGTGCGGCCCGGTAGCCTCACGGGCACGGCCACGGCCTCGGGCACCGGCTCGGTGACCGGCACGTTCGTCTTCAACCCGGCTTGCGGCAATGCCCGCGCCACGGCCTACGACCTGGGCGTAACCGTGCGCGACAATGGCTGTGGCGGCAAGGTAGCGTCCGATATTTTCCGCATCACCGTCACCCGCGCCGTGGGGCCGACCGCCATCAATGGCCCCGCCCTGGTGTGCGACCCGGCCACGGCGCACACCTACACCGCCGCCGGCCCCGCCACCGGCCCCGTGCCTACCGCCTACCGCTGGCGCGTAACCGGCGGCACCATTCCAGCGGCCAGGGCACCAGCGCGGTGCAGGTAACCTGGGGCAACGCCACCACCACCGGCACGGTGGTGGTGAAGGGCGTTTGCCCCACCGACTCAGTGGTGAAAACCGTGGACATCCGCCCCCTGCCGCCGCTGGCCGTTACGCCCCGCGCCCCCAGCAGCTGCCCCGGCACCGCCACCACGCTCACCGTGGCGGGCCCGGCCGGCCTGACCTATACCTGGAGCGGCGGCGGCCAGGCCGCCGCCGGCACCACCCTGACGGTAACGCCGACGACAACGACGACCTACACCGTGGTGGGCTCCAACGGCACTTGCACCAACTCGGCCAGCGTAACGGTCACCGTAACGCCTCCGCCCGTGGCCAACGCCGGCCCCGACCTGAGCGTGTGCCCCAACCGGGCCTCGGCCCCGCTGGGCACGACGGCCCTGCCGGGCCTCACCTACAGCTGGAGCCCGGCCACCGGCCTGAGCAGCCCCACCGCCGCCCAGCCCACCGTGACGCTGCCTAACCCCACGGGTACGCCCGTCGCAGTCACCTACACCCTCACGGCCACTTCGGCCAACGGCTGCGTGGCCACCAGCACAGTGGTTGTAACCGTAACACCCCCACCCGTGGCCAACGCCGGCCCCGACCTGAGCGTGTGCCCCAACCGGGTCTCGGCCCCGCTCGGCACGGCTTCGGTTGCGGGCTACACCTACGGTTGGAGCCCGGCCACCGGCCTGAGCAGCCCTACCGCCGCCCAGCCCACCGTGACGCTGTCCAACCCCACCGCCGCGCCCATTGTGCTCCGCTACGGCCTTACCGTTTCCGCTGGCTCCGGCTGCCTGAGCAGCGTCGACTCGGTACGAATAACTGTGAACCCCGCCACCGTGGCCGATGCCGGCCCGGTCCGCGCCACCTGCCCCAACGTGGCCTCGGCCCCGCTGGGGGGCGCGGTGGTGCCCGGCTACACGTATAGCTGGAGCCCGGCTACCGGCTTGAGCAACCCCGCCATGCTCAACCCCACCGTAACGGGTGTCAACAACACCGCCGCGCCCGTCGTGCGCACCTACACGCTCACGGCCACTTCGGCCAACGGCTGCGTGGCCACCAGCACTGTGGATGTCACCATTAACCCCGCCGCCGTGGCCGATGCCGGTCCGGCCCGCACCATCTGCCCCAACGTGGCATCGGCCCCGCTGGGCACTCCGGCCGTGCCGGGCTACACCTATGCCTGGAGCCCGGCCACCGGCCTGAGCAGCCCCACCGCCGCCCAGCCCACCGTGACGCTGCCCAATAACACCACCGCGCCCATCACGGCTACCTATACCGTTACGGCCACCAGCGCGGCGGGCTGCACGGCCACTTCGACAGTGGTACTGACGGTGAGCCCGGCCGCCGTGGCCACGCCCGGCCCGGCCGTTAGCTTTTGCTCGGGTACGGTGTCGGCCCCGCTGGGGGGCGCGGTGGTGCCCGGCTACACGTATAGCTGGAGCCCGGCTACCGGCCTGAGCAACCCCGCCATGCTCAACCC
>JAYULN010000611.1:0-18930 GCA_043763525.1 Hymenobacter sp. | reverse complement strand
CGGGAGTAGATACGTCCGGCCCCGGTGCTCGAAGCCGGGCACCACGGCTGCGTCAAGCTGCCAGGCCCAGCCCACCAGGCTCAGCACATCCCACAGCTATAATCGGCAAAATCAAAGCTGTACGTGAATTAAATCAATCATGTATAAACTCGAACATTCAAAACGAATAAAGGCCCGCATTTAGCGGGCCTTTATTGTATTATAAATGGCTATTAAATCAATACCCTACCCACTCCCGGATGGGCAGTGCCCGATACGGGGACCGGGTATCAATCGAGGCCCCGGCCCCGTCGCGGGGCTGCTGGCCGCCCCAGCCGCCGTTCACTTGCGGAATAAGGTTATAGCCGGCACTACCCCCGACGTACGTCGCCACGTCTTTCGTGCCGGGCGGGTTGGGCGGCAGGTTGGCCAGCTCCAGCGTGACCCGGTACTCGCCGTGCGCCGCGCCCACGGCGTATTCGGACCCGCCCGGACTGTACCCGGCCACGCTGCGCGTCTGCATATCGTCCGTGTCGTTCGCGCCGTTCGCTAAGGCCCAGCCCCAGGCTTCGGTGCCGCGCTTGCCCAGGCCCGTGGCATCGTAATCGCCCGGCTGCCAGGCGCGGGTGCCCAGGGTTTGCTGTTCGCCCTCCGTCCGGATTTTGGCCTGGGTCCGGTGCCAGAACGTCAGCACGCCGGCCGAGTCGATAAGCAGCGGGTTACGGGCGACGGGGTCCACGGGCACCAACTCCATGTTCTGGCCCCGGATAGTGGTTTTCGTGCCGCCGGTCTGGTAGGCCCGCTCGTCGATGACCGTCACCGCGCCGGGCGCGAACATGGCCGGCAGGGCCACGTTGCTACGGCCCGTGAAGGGCAACAGGTTCACGCCATCCCACACCATGCCCGGCCCCACGTTATACTGGCTACCGGTCTGCCACACGCGGCAGCCGCTCACCACGCACGGCCCCAGGCCGGCCAGCAGCGCCGGCAGGCCCAGCACCGCATCCCGGTCCTGGAGCACTTGAAAATCATCGTTGGCCACCGGGCGGCCACCCGTTTCGAGCTGTAAGCTATTCATCTTAGAAGAAGGTAAGGAGGTACTGTTTGTTGGCCAGCTTCAGCCGGCGGATGGCGGCCCGCAACTGGGTATTAAGTTGCGGGGTGTTCAGGATGCTGGGCGCATGGACAATGAAATCCGTCTGCTGGCTGAATTCTGCCCACTGGAAGAGGTACACCGGAGCCTTTGCTTCCGACTGGAAGTACAGGATGGGGTTGGGCTGCTGTTCGGCCACGAAGTTGACGTAGACCGGTTGCAGCTCCACGTCGGAGTTGCTGATATAGATGCGGCGCACGGCCGGGTCGAACCGGTCGTTCAGCGCGGCCTCAAATAAGAGCACCTGGCTATTATAAGAGAGTTCACGCCGCACGGCGGCTTCGTAGGCCACGAAGCGGGCGTAGAGGTGGCGCACGGGCGTGGTGAGCAGCCGCAGCCAGGCCACCTGGCGCGGGCGGCGCAGCAGGCTGGGCAGCAGCAGCCACGCCAGGCGCTCAAAATCGACGCGGTAGCGGGTGGGGGCGTTATTGGCCATCGGGCAGGAATTGCAGGGTGTCGAGCAGGCCCGCGCCGGGCGCGTCTTCCAAAATAATGTAGCCGGCCTGGGTTTCGTACACCCGGCTAAATGCCAGCGGGGCGGCCGTGCCCACGCGGGATGCCAGCGCCAGCGGGGCCACGTCGCGCACGCCGGGCACGGCCTGGAAGTAGTCGCTGAGCTTGCTCACGTACACTTGGCCATCGAAGGCCAGCGCAGCCAGGTAGGCCTGAGCCGCCGCGCGCACGGCCGCTTGCACGGCCGGCTTGTCCAGGAGCGGGTCGAAGTAGAGCGTGCCGCTCACCTGGAGCCGGTCAGCCTCCCGGCTCACGACCTCCAGCCGGGTGCCGGCGAACCGGATGCGGTCGAAGTAGCCGCGCACCTCCACCAGCTCCGCGGCGCTGAGCGCGGCCAGCGTGCCGGACGTGGCCCCCGCCTTGGCCACCTTAATAAAGAGCTTGCCGTTTTGGGCGTTTTCCTTGGCCGTGGCCTGGCTGATAATGCGGGCGGGCGGGTTCAGCGCCGCGTAGCCGATGGCCCCGCTGGGCTGCACGGCCAGGCTGGCATCGTCTTTCTGAAATTCTTTGGCCCGGTCGGCGTACCAGCCCGCCGTGCCCACGGCGGCGCGGGCCACGATGGCATCGACCTCCGCGCGCTGGCGGTCCCAGAGCGTTTCCAGCGTTTGGGCGCAGGTGGCCACCACGAAGCGCCAGAGGCGGTGCAGGGCCGTGGCGCTGGGGCTGGTGAGGGCGGCCAGTTCGGGGTAGCCGGCTTGGGCTGCGGCTAGTTCGGCGTCGATTTCGGCGGTGGTGCGGGCCATGGAATTTGGTTTAGACGGTGAAAAGCTTGCCGGTGCTGGCCGTGCCACCGAGATTGAGCAACGGGGCGCTGCTGCCCTCCGCTGCTGTTGCCGCTGTCTTGCAGGTACAAGTTGTTGCCGCTGGCATCGGCGTAGGTGGCCGTTATTTTTCCGGAATTGTCATCTTCAAAACTGTAGCAGCACGCCATGCTACTTGGCGTAATGCCCGTCACGTCGGCGTTGCGCAGCCGCCAGCTCGCGGCATTTTCCGCGTCGCTGCGCACGTAGCGCCACCAGCGAAACTCATCGAGCTGGCCGTACAGGTTCGAGACGCTGCGGGCCGACCCTACGTGTCCCAAGCTAAAACCGCGCGTGTCGGCTAGGTCAACCCCAAAAGTTTTGCTGCCAGCGGCAACATTGTTAATAAATAGCCGCATCTCGAACGTCTGTGCGTTATAGTCTATTCGCAAGTGCCGCCAGCTTTCAGGTGGAATCGCTACCGGACTGGTGTAGCCTTCCCCGCTGGTGTAGCTGTAAAATTTCAAGTAACCAACGCCATTGCTCACCAGTAGAAACACGGAAAAAGTGTTGCCGCTGGGGCCATTGGCTAAAATCAAAAACTGCGCATCTTGCGAACCGGACAATCCGGGCGGCGAAACCGGGTTATCGTAGGCGTAGACGTAGCACATGGTTTCGATGGTGAAACCGGCTTGTGCCATATCAAACGCGCTGTTGTTCGGTGCCACGCTAAGCGGAAAAGACAAGGCCAGGCCATTAGTTGGCACACGCACCAGGCGCGTTTGCGCGGTGCCCAGGGTTTGGATAAGCATAAGGCTAAGGCTAGGAAAGAATGGTGCGAACCGGAAAATTGTCCTCCGCCAGCATATAGAAGTAGTTGGCATCCGCAAAAAACTGGCCGCGCAGCGTACCCACCAACGCGCCGGAGAACACCTTACCCGACCAGTTGGCCGCATTTGAAATGGTGTTTTTCTGCGAGGTAGTCAGCGTAGCGTTGCTGAGAATGGCCGGGTCTAGGTGGCGAATCTGAATGCTGCCTTCCTTTATTTCCAGCGGCCCGTTGGCCACCGGAGCGATGACCGTTGTGCTGGTAGCCTGGCTGCTGCGCACGGCGCTAACGGCTTGCGCATCGGTGTACGCTGCCCCGCCGACAGCCACGCTTACGTTGCCGTTAGCGTCAGGCGTGGCCCCGTTCACTGATTTTACCGTGCCCCCGGCGGCCGGAGCCGTGTTCCCCGCGCCGCCGGCCGCCCCCGCGGCTCCAGTAGGCCCGGTTGCCCCAACGTCGCCCTTCGGGCCTTTCACGTTGCCGCGTACGGCCCAGCCACTAAGCGTCTTTTCCAGCAGGTCGCCCGACGCGATGACGATAGCCACGTCGTCCACGTTGCCGTCGCTGGCCACCGGCGCAGCGGCGTACAACCGCAGGCGGTTAGCCGCTGCCCCTGCCTGGCCGTCAACTCCGTTGGTGCCATTGGTGCCGTTGCGGCCCGCCGCGCCCGTTGCCCCGCGCAGGCCGGGGTCGCCAGTTGCCCCCGTGGCCCCGTCGCGGCCGTTCAAGCCCGCCGGCCCGCGCAGGTTCAGCAGCCGCGCCCAGGCCCCGCCGTCCTTGGCCCAGAGGTCGCCGTTGGCCTTGTCCACGTACAGGTCGAAGTCGTTGCCCAGCGGCTGGTCGGGTGCTCCCAGCCCGTCCCGGATGCGGCTGCCGGCGGCGCGCAGCTCCAGCGCGGCGACGGCCGCTTCCACGGCCGCGAAGATGCGCAGCAGTTCCGGCCCGTCGAGTAGGTCGGCGGCGGTGGCGGCGGGCGCGGCCGGAATAATCGTGGCCGCGTTGTGAATAGCAGTGGCTAGTTGTCCCATCAGGCGAAGGAGTCAGAAATGAAAAACAAGGCAGAGAAATAGCGGCGGGCCGGGGTCGGGGGCGCGGCCGGTGGGGGCGTGTCGCCCGTGTTCACCCGGTAGGCCCGGCCCGCGTAGTAGCCCACCAGCTCCGGTCGGGCGGCGGCACTGGCGGGCACCGCCAGCACCTGGCCGGGGGTGAGCTGGTCGGTGATGGCCAGCCCGGCGGCATCGGCCAGGTCGAACAAGCCGGCCACGCTGCCCAGCTCTTGCAGGGCCACGTCCAGCAGGCTTTGGCCTTCGGTGATGGTGGTGGTCTTAATCATTGCGGCGGGCCGTTATGGAGAGCTGGCCATCGGTAGCAAGCTGCACGCTGTTCTTAGTAAATCCGTCCAACTCCAACTGGCTGCTCAGCTCACGGGCAAACTGGGTGCGGTTGACTTCGTTCCGGGTGCGCTGGGCCACCCCGAAGCCGGTCAGGGGCGAGGCGCGCCAGTCGCCCTGGTTCGAGCGCATTAGCAGGCCCACCTCCTGCTCTTCCGAGTCGCCCACCACCAAGTCGCCGTGGGCCATCCGCAGGTCATCATCGTCATTTAGTAAGAGGTCCTTAGCCATGTTGCACGTTGGGGTTTTCGAGGGCATCAAAGCGGCCCAGCGTTTTGTCGGCCAAGGCAGCTGTCAGGGCCGTTTTCAGGATGGTGCCGCCGTCGCCTTTCACGGGCAGCCACTTATCAAAGCTGGTTCTTATAGCCGCCACCACGGCGTTGGTCTTGTCGAGCTGCGTCTTTAGCTCCTGAACCTTCACCAGGCCGCCCAGGGCATCGCCGTTCAGCAGCAGCTTCCCGGCGGCGGTCAGCTCCAGGCTCACGCCGTTATCCACCGTCACCCGGTACGCTTCGATGTCGCTCAGCTGGCTCACGAAGGCCATCGTATCCAGGCCATCGAGCAGCACGATGCTCACCTGGCTGCCCACCACCGGATAGGCCAGGATGCCGCGCCCGTTGCCGTCGGGCAGCACGGCTTTCAAACGCACCGCGTGATACTCCACGTCCTTCTTCAGGTCAGTGGCCACAATGGTGCCCGCCTGCTTATCCACACTGACGACCGTGGCTTGCAGGGCCGGGTCCAGCAGCATGTCGCGCACCAGGTCGCGCAGGGCTTCGCGGATTTCCGCTTTGTCTTTAGGATTGAAGGCCATTGAGGGTAGAGGCAGAGCCCAGCGTGATTTCCTGGCGGTAGCCGCCAGCGTCAAAGGTTTTGGAAGTCGCGTCGATGAAGAAGTCGCCGTTCCGTTCCGGGTATTCGCTGGAAGCCAGGCTTACCAACTCCCCGTGGCGGACCGAGGGCGAACCATAGGTGGTGAAGCTGCCCTTGTAGCCGGTCACCTTCAGCTTGTCCACGTCGCGCTGGGCGCGGGCGCGCAGGTCGGCTTCGGAGCTGAGGTTGAAGTATTGCAGCGTCCGCTTCTCCGCGTCCAGCTCCGAGGTGTCGCCCACGGTCACTTTCAGGTTCTTGCCCTTCAGTTGGTGGCTGGTGGCTTCCACCAGCACGTGCAGGTCGGCCTTATCGCGGTACTCCAATTGGTCGCTCAGCACGCCGCCCAGCCCGTTCCGCTGGAAGCTGAAGGCACTCTTGCGGGCCGCTTTGCCGTCGCTGTACACTTTGCCGCAATACAGCGTGCCTTCCCGGAAGTAGCTCACGAACCCGTACATTTCTTTCAGCTTCTCCAGCACCTTGGCCACCGTCACGTTGGCCGCCAGAAAACTGCCCAGGTCCGTATCGAGCGCGTCGATGCTGATGTCCTTCGGGCAGATGTCGCGCAGCAGTTGAGGCAGCCGCACTGCCGGGTAGCTGCACTTCACCGGGTAGCGCTTCAGCCGGTACATTTCATCCTCGCAGCTGATAGTAATGGGGATGCCCGGCTTGATGTCGGTCACGTAGCCCCGGAATTCCTGGTGGTAGGTTTGGTCGTAGCCCAGCTCAATGGTCACTGGGTCGCCGCGCCGCAGCCACTCCTTGATGGCCACCTGCTGCTGCTGGAACAGCCACCGGCCCGACACCTCCACCGTGGCCGTGCCCGTGAGGTTGCGCCAGGAGCTTTCCACCTTCACCGACACCACCCGCCGCAACGGGAACGCGGGGCGGGCGGGGCCGCTGGGGCGGGCCGCTTCGGGAAAAACGAGGTTGGCTACCAGAACGAAAAGCATCTTAGCGGGTGGGTTTAGGAGCACGCGGGGCATTGGCACTGAACATGAAGCCGTATTGCCGCCAGAAATCCGACCAATCATCGGCCGTTTTCTTTTCGCCCGCCAGTTGCGCGGCGCGCAGTTGGTCCTGCTGGCTCTTGACTTCCATCAGGTCCTTTTCCACCGCCTCCACCCGCATGTTGTTGGTGCCCATGTAGGTGTTGAAGCGTTGGTTGTCGGAGATGACCGTGTTCAGGCTGAAGTAGCACTGCACGGCGAAAAAGCCAATAATGGTGAGCAGCATGGGGATTAGCAGGCCCTGAATCTTGACCATGTACTTGCTGATGCCGTGGTCAATGGCATCGTCATGCGGCGGCGGGTTGGGCTGGCTCACGTTGGAAATTGATTGTTCTTAATGGATAGAATTAAGTCTTCGTCGCTCACGCACTGCATCTGGAAGGGAATCGCGTTGGGCATACCGGCCACCTTGCCCAGGTTAAAATCCTCTATTACCAGCCGCTTGATGCCGAGGTAACCGAACATTTCGCCATCCACCTCAATCGAATCGGCCACCTTCTCCCAGCTCAGCAAGGCGCGGAGCTGGCCGGCCGGAAAGAAGCCGGGCTGGCCATCGAGCAGCAGCCCCCGAATGGTGATGTCCCAGTCGCCAAAGGCCCACAACTCCTTCACCGAGCCGCTGGCCCCGTTCGGGCTGGTTTTGGTGATTTGCTTGCCGCGCTTGAATTCGGCGGTGGCCGTGGCCGGCAGCGTCCAGCCGTTGTAGCTGGCCCGTACTACCTGCCCCTGCTGCGCCCCGGTGCCCAGTTGTTTGTACACGCCACCCAGAAAGGTGATGGGCTGAAAGATGGGCGTACCCAGGTAGCTCAGCTCATCGCCCTGCACGATTACCTTGCCTTCGATGCCCGTGTAATCGAGCTTCGGCGCGGGCCGGGTTTCAGTGGGCACGTGGTAGCCATCGCCCAGGGCGGTGTCGAGCCGGGCTACCGCCAGGTCGCGCACGCCCTCCAGCAGGGCCAGCGGCTTCGAGGCCAGGTCCGGGAACGCCTGGCGGTAGAGGTCGTTGAGGTGGTAGTTCAGTTCCGCCATTAGTCCGAAGTGCCGTTACTGAGAATGATTTCGGAGTCCCGCACGGAACCCACGATGATGCTGGCCACCTGGTTGCCGATGTCCTGCATGCTGCGCCCGGCCGCGCTGGCCACCTTCACAATCACCTCAATCTTATCGATGCGGGTGTTCACGATGCGGGCCTTGCTTTTGTCGCCCTGGATGTCGGTGCCCTTGTTCTGGCTCTTCAAGTCGCCACTCGGTGACACCCCGCCCGGCTTGCCGCCCTTGCCGTCATCGCCCTTGCCCAGCCCAAAGAAGTCATCGAAGCTGGCGGTGCTCTTGGTGGTGGTCTGCAAGCCGTTCACTTCGCGCCAGGTCTGTTTCATCAGCTCCGCCGCGTCCCTGAACTTGCCGGCTGCCGCCAGGTCCATCGCATCCAGGCCCGCGCTGGCCAGCTTCAGGAAGTTGGAGAGCAAAGTTTTGATGCCGTCCCACACCGCACTGGTGCCCCCGAACAGCTTCTCCACCAGCGACCCCTGCCCGCCCAGCTTCTGGTACACCCAGTCGATGGCCATGCCCACCCCGCGCCAGGCCGTCACGAACAGCGTGGCCACGGCAATCACCGCCGCCTTCACCACCCGAAACGCCAGGTAGAGCAACGTGACTCCATAGACTACCCCCATAATTTCGGGCAGCAAGTACACGCCCACGATGCCCGCGATGACCTTGAACGTGACACCGATGCCGTGCGAATGCTCATTCACCCACTCCAGCATCCCGCTGATTTTCTCAATGCCCCAGTTCACGAGGGGCAGCAGCTTGTAGCCGATTTCGGTGGTCACCTTCTTAAATTGGTTCTGAAGGATGGTCAGCCGGTCCATCGGGTTCAGCGACAGCTCGTAAGCTTTGTTCATTTCGCCCGCGCTGTTGGTCGTCTCCTTCGTGAAGTCGCGCAGGCCCTGGGCATTTTGCGCCAGCACCGAAAACGAAGCCGCTGCCTGCGCATCCAGCCCCAGCCCCGCCAGGAAGGCTTGCTTCTGCTTATCGTTCATGCCCTGGGTGCGCTTGCTCAGGTCGCCCACGATGTCCACCAGGCCCCGCATCTTGCCCGCGTGGTCGTAGATAGCCACCCCGCTCCGAATGAAGCCCGCCTGTGATTTGGTGCCGTAGATAACCTCCGACTTACCCAGCGCCGTCATGGCGTTCTGGAGCAGCATCGAAGTCTGTTCCGCCGTCTGGCCCTTGGTGGTCATCAGCGCGAAGGCCGCCGCAATCTCCTGGTACTTGATGCCGACGTTGTTGGCCAGCGGAATGATGCGGGGTAGATAAGCCGCGATGTCCTTGAACTCCGCCTTGCCCACGCGCATGGTGGCAAACAGCGTGTCGAACACCTGGGTGGGCGTGGCCTTGCCCACCGAACCCATCACGTTGGTCACCGCCTCCGTCACCACGCCAATATCGGTGAAGCCGGCCTGGGCAGCCTTCAGCGACGGCTCGAAGATGGCCAGCGCCTTGTCGGTGTCGCCCACCGCCGAAATCACCTGGTTAAAAGCCAGCGGAATTTGGTCGAAGTTGGCCGTCGATTTCGCCCCCATGTCCATGAGCTTGCCCGTGAGCTTGCCCAACCCTTCCTCCGAGAGCCGCGCCGTGGTGTTCACCTGGTGCATGCCCCGGTCGAAGGTCATGGCCTGGCCCGTCACCGATATGGCCGCCGCGCCCACCGCCATGATGCCGGCCGCCACCGCCACGTAGGGATTGGTCACCAATGAAATCACCCGGTTCAGGCCGGGTATCTCATCGGTAGCATCGGTCACGCCCCCTTTCAGCTTCTGAAAGTGGCCGCGCAGCTGGTCCACCACGCTGCCCTTGTCCTTCAGCTTGGCCACCGCGCCCGTGGTCTCCCCGATTTTCTTGGTCGTGGCCGATGCCGCGCTGGTGATATTCTTCAGCGGGCCGCTGACCATATCAACCAGGCGCATCAAAAAGCTGGCTTCTTTATCGGACGACATTGGGGTGTGGTATTAAGATTGGGCGGGAAAGGCTTCGCAGATGACCTGGCGCATCACACCCAGGAGCAGGTCCCGTTGCGTCTGGCGGTAGTAGAGCAGGTCGTACCACTTGCGCCAGTAGGTTTCATCATCCAGCTCATCGGGGTCCTCCTTATAATGAAGCCGAAGAAGCGCATCAACCTTGCGGCTGTCCTGCTCTTCTTCGGCTTCATCAATTCGAAGTGCCTGATGCAGCAGCTCTAAATCTTTTTTTTGGCTTGTACCAGTTTGCCAATCTCCGTGAGCAGCCCGAAGTACAGCGCATCGTCATCCTCCAGCTGGGCCAGGTCGCCCGCCAGCACCGACGTGTTGATGAGCAGGTCGTTGGCGGCTTCCTTGTCGCGGTCCGCCGTGTCCGACACCGCCGAAAGCTGTTTACGGTTGGGCTTGGCAATGAAGAAGCGGGCGGGTTCGTCGCTCACTTCAGAGTCGAACTTCACTTCCTGCACTTTGCCGCGGCTTTTGTTATTGGCTTCGAATGCCTCACGCTGTTCGGGCGTGAATACCTGGGGTTTGTCTACTTTAATCACGGGGGTTGGGCTGATTTAAGGAATGAAAAAGAGAGTAGTTGCGGGCCGTTAAGCCCGGCCGGGCTACACGTTGTAGTCGATGTGCGAGGGTACCAGGGTGTAGGCCATCACGATTTTGCCTTCGCCGTTCTTCGTCTCCCGGCCGTTGTTTTTGAAGGAGCAGTTGCGGATGACATCGTTGTAGATGCTGCCCTGGTACTCGTAGCTCACCGGCACGTCGAAATCGGGGATTTCCTGAAGCCGCATGCCCAGGGGCAACGACTTGAGAATGGCCGTGATTTCCTCGAAGTAGAGACTGATTTCGGCGGCGCAGGTGTAGTTGCCCCGCGTCTTGCCCACCGGCATGTAGCCGGCCCCGAAGGCCACCCCGATGTCGATTTCATCGGTGTACTTAATCGAGTCGATGCCTTCCACATCGCGCCCGAACAGGTTGAGGCTGCTGTTATTCCAGCCCACCAGGGTGCCGAACTTGTTGATAATTTTCGCCTTAGGCATGATTGCGGGTTGGGGAAGAAATGAGGAATAAGACCGGGGCCGGGGCTTAGTTGGCGGCCGGATTGGCGGCCCCCACCGTGGCCACCAGGCTGCGCAGCACGCCCTGGCGCACGTAGCTCAGGCCCAGCTTCACGGTGCTGGTGCCAACCACGTCCTGGCGGGGTTCAATGCTCACGGTGGGCGGCCCGCTGATTTCGCCATCGGTGGCCATCTGGCCCACGCCCTTTTCGCCCTTCGCTTTGAAGTAGGCCGTGGTGCCCGGCGTCATGAAGCCCGTGCGGGCATCCACTTCCACCGTGCCCTTGAACACGGGCAGCAGTGCCAGGCGCAGGTAGCGCACGGCCTTGCACCACACGCCGCCGTCTTCGATGTAGGCGTAGTCGCTGGCGGCCTCCGTGCAGGTCGGGCTGTCGTTGAAGTACACCCCGTCGAAGCCCTGGAAGCGGCCCGCGTAGATGTAGCCCTTGGCTTTCAGCGCCGTCTTGTCGGCATCCGTCAGCAGCCCGAAGGCCGTGCCGTTGCTGAGCGCCGCCGTGAGGAAGTACCCCTTGGCAATGTTGGTAAGCGGGTAAGTCTGGGTGCCCTTGATGGACTCGGGCTTGCGGGCCACGTCCACCGAGCCCAGGCACTCCGACACCTTCCGCACGCTGAGCATAGGGCGCTGCCAATTTCGGCGTAGGGCACGCCCGATACTACGGCAGGGTCGCGGGCAATGCACACGCTCACGCTTTCGCTGGCCAATGCCCGCAGGCTGGGCAGCGTGCCCATGCTGGCGCTAGGGCTCAGGATACCGGACAGCATCACGTTATCCACGTAGATGGCTTCGGCGGCCAGGCTGTCTACCAGGGCCTGGGCTTGCGGCACGGCCGTGAGCACGTCCGTGAGCAGGCCCGTGGTGTAGTCGCCGGCCCCCGGCGCGGCGGCCAGGTTAAGGGCCACGCCCACCTTGCGGATTTCGCCGTTCGTGGCATCCGAGGTCAGGAGCTGGCGCAAGTCGCCGGCCGGGCCGCAGATGCTGGTGAGGGTGCTGGCCTGGGCCACCACCTTCAGGTACAGGGTGCCGTCCGGGTTGTAGTGGAAGTAGCGCTGAATGTGGTGGTACACCTTCACCGAGTTGTTGGCATCGTAAGCGGCATTAAGGCCCACCAGCTCGGCATCGGCCGGCTGGATGAGCTTCACCACCTGGCCCAGGGCCAGTAGCCCCGCCACGGCCACGCCGCCCACCACCAACCCGAATACACTGTCCGCGCTGGGATTGCGGCGGCCGAGCTGGCCACGCAGCTTGCCGATGATAGGGCCTGAAAAATCGTGCATCTGAGTAGGTATTGGAAGTGGGAAGCAAAAGCCCGCAGGCCATTTAGACAGTATTTAATTCGCAGAAAGCGGCCGGCCGAAGCCAGCCGCGTCCGGGCTTATTTCGCTTTGGCAGCGGGCTTGGCGGCCGGCTTGGCAGCAGCAGCCTTGGCGGCGGGCTTGGCGGTGCCCGCGTCGGCGGTGCCTTCGGTGGCCGGGGCGTCGATGGCCTTGGCGGTTGCCTCCACGGCCTCGGACTTGCCGGTGGCCTGGGCCAGGGCGGCGGCTTCGACCGGCACGGCTTCCCCGGTGGCGGGCACCGTGGGCAGGGTGGCGGCGTGGGCGGCGGCTTCGGCGGCGGCGGCTTCGTGCTTCAGCTCGTTGGCCTTGGCATCGGTCTGGATGTGGTCCAGGATGTCATCCGAAGCGACCCCGGTGCCGCTGATTTCATATACCATCAGGTTCTCCTGGCGGGCGTGGTTGCGCGCCAGGTTGTGGTTGCTGGGCAGAAAGAGGTTGCCGTCCGCCGTGGCAAACACTTTGTCGAGGGTCGGATTGGCATCAAAAATTTCTTGTGCCATTAGCGTGAGGGCAGCCAGCGAGAGCAGATTTTTCATGGAGGTGAGCAAAGAAGTTGGTCCGAGATGGAGAAAAATGAAATGGGAGGGTAGCGGGGCCGGGGCGTTAGAGCAGCCGGGGCCGGAGCTTGACACCGAGCCAGATGGCCAGCACCAGCAGGCCGGCACTGAAGGCGTAGGTGGCGAAGGTTCGGTAGTAGCCCCACAGCCGGTAGAAGAAGCCCGTGCGGGCCGCCGGCGCGAACGTGTAGGCCGGCGGGCAGTGCCCGTACAGCGTGACCACCTTCGTTACCGTGTCGTGGAGTATCTGAGGCGGCACCTGCACGCGGGTGTGCAGCCGCTGGCTCCCGCCCGGCACCAGGGCCGGACTCTTCCAGATGCTGACGTGCGCCAGGCCGCCCGCGCTCACCAGCTGAATGGTGTCACCCACCGGAGCGCTGGCCAGGCTGTCGATGCTCAGCGCGGAGCTGAGGCTGTCGGCTTTCGTCGTCATCGTCACTGGCACCCGCACCGAGTCGGTCAGGGCCAGCGTGGTGGGCGGGGCTTGGGTGCCGTATTTGTCCTGGCACTTCTTGAAGCTGACGCATCCCCCAACCATCAGCATCAGTACCAAAACGCCTACGACACCCGTCGTCCCGCTGCCCGGCATGGGCGGGTTGGGCAGCCCCAGCAGGGTAATGCCCACGGCCATACCCAGCGCCGCATCGGCCCAGCTTGTGCCTTTCAGGAACACGCTCACCAGGCAGGCAAAAATGAGAAGGTACCCTACGAAGCTGGTAATCCAGCCCTTGTTGATGTTCTTGAAACTGAACATGAAGTAGAAAATTAAACGGTGTCTAACGACTAGTTTACCGAGGCCCACCAGGCGCGGGCATCGAAGCTGGGGCAGAACTTGTAGCCCGGTTCACCCTTCTTCAGGAAGTCGCGGTGGCCCACTACCTGGGCTTCGGGGTGCAGCGCCAGCCAGTGCCGGATGATGCGGATTTGTTCCGCCACCTGGGCGGGCGTGCGGTTGTCGAGTTCCCGGCCGTGGGCATCCACGCCACCGATGAAGCTCACGTGGAGCGCGTTCAGGTTGTGGCCCTTCACGCCGTAGCTGGGCGTTTCGTCGGGCAGCAGCCGCCGGGTGGCCCCGTTGGCTGGAATGATGAGGTGGTAGCCGGGCAAGTCCCAGCCGTTCTCCACCTTCCAGGCTTGCACGATGGCCGCCACCGAGCGGGTTTGCTCCGTCTCGGTGCAGTGCAGCACGATGTACTTGATGAAGCGCATGAGGCTAAGCGTCGAAGCGGGTGAGGGCATGCGCCCGGATGATGGCCACCAGCTTTTCCGCGTACTTCAGGTCGGTGGCGTAGCCGCAGGCCCGAATCTGGTGGGCCTGGCTGGCGTAGTCCCTGGTGAGCAGCACCGGCTAATAGCGGGCCAGCGTCAGAAAGAGCCGGTTGCGGTCGCGGAACGATTCGCCGGGGCTGGCGTAGCTGCGAAAGTGCGCTTGCACCGTCACCACCTTGCCCCCGCCCAGCTGCTCCTTGGTCGGCAGGCTGAGCACCGCGCCGGCCCAGCTGCTGCCCGCCTTGAAGCCGAAGAAATTGAAGGCCCGCTTGGTCAGCCCACTATCGCCCCAGTTGCTTTCCAGGGCGGCCTGTGCCAGGCACACGCTGGCCAGCAGCGGCGTGCCGTGGCACACGTTGCGGGCGGCCGGGCCATAGGTGGCAAAGAATTGGTCGGGTGTCATAGCTGGTTAGCCTGGTGGCCCTGGGGCAGGCCGTGGGTCTACTCTTGCCCGTGCTACTAGCTGAGCATATGGGTCGTGAAGAGCAGCCCTTTCCTTTCCCAGGGCCAGTTGCTTATCGGCCGCTGATGATTGCCGTTTGCGAACGCCGCGTGTAGGGAGCCGCCACGCCGTACACCTGGAAGCCGGCCACGCTGGAACGGTTTTCGGGGTCCAGCGAAGCATCGCGGAAGAACATCTGCGAGGTACCCAGGGCGCGGAAGCAGTCGGCAGCAGAGAAAGCCACCGAGGCAGTGGAGTCGGTGGGCTGCGAGGCCGCACCGTAAGCCACACGGGTCAACGTGTTGAAGTTGTAGCGCGGCGCGTACAGGTCCTGATGCAGCATGAAGCCATAGAGCATCGGTGCTACGCCACCCGTGACAATGTTCTGGAACTGGGTTGCCAGGAACGGGTTGGTAGTGAGCGTAGCGGTGAGCAGGTCGCTTTTGTGGTCGTTGCTGAGTACCAACATCCGGCCCGCCATCGGAATCTTGGCATCGTCGAATGCTTTAGATAGGCGGATAAGGTCCTCCGGGATGAGCATACGACGGCCACCACTAAGGGCACCGGTAGTCACTAGGATAGGCAGCGCCGTGGTGCCGGTCTGGGGCGCGATGGTGTAGAGGTTATGCGCCCCCATCTGCTCTTCCAGCGTGGCCTTGTGCTGGGCAATCACCGAGCCCGGCTTGTCGTAAGGCAAGCCGTACAGCTCATCCACCGAAATACGGGTGTTTGTGGTGTCGTACTTATTCAAGGCCAGCGGCAACCCGTTGTCTTCCCGCGTGGCGGTCGGAATCGGGTAAATCGTGTTGTTGATAAGCACGGTCGGGTCAGCCCCGATTTCGTTGAGATGGATGACGTTGTTGCCAACGAACGAAGATTCGTCCTTCAGCATAGCCAACCAGGAGTGAGAAGCGCGAAGCTTGTCGATGAGAACGGCCAAAAACAGTTCTCTGAGTACTACACCAGCCATGTGGGTTGTGGGGTAAAATGTGGGTAAGAATTGAGTTAGCTGGGGGCTGTGGGTACTTCTGGCTTAGCGCTTACCTACCGTGGGGTAACCGTTGCTGACAAGGGTGCGGTACTTGGCGGGTTCCTTTTCGGCCATCATTTGCAGGTCGGCGGGGGCCTTATCCATGTATTCCTTGATGGTCCACTTGGCGCGGTCATCGGCGGCCCCGGTGCCGGTGGCGTTGGTGGGCGCGGTTTGCTCCGCGTCGGCCACTACCAGGCTGCTAGCCATCTGGGGCGCGGCGATGCCGTCCAGCATGGCCTTCACAGTATCGTAGTTGTCGGTAGCCATCGTGGTGAAAGCCGCCTCCTGGGCCGCTCCAATCTTCTTGCTGGCCACGGCGTTCTTCACCAGAATTTCGGCGCGCTCCTTGGCGACTTTCTGCGTCGATTCCTTCAACTGGTTTTCCAGCTGGGCAATTTTGGCGGCGCTGGCGGCCACGGCGTTTTCCACGTCCGTGTCGGTGGCGGTGGCGCTCAGGCCAAGCGAATTGATAAGCGCGGGCTTATTCATGGTGCTCTCAGTTAAAAAGGTTGGTGTAACAGTGGAAGCCAGCGCCGCCTGGTTCACGGCGGCCGGCACATTTGCGTAGCGGTATTTGTTGAGCACCTCGCTGGTGCCTTCGGGTAGCTCAGCAGCTTCGCCCGTGATGCCCGTGATGAAGCCCTTGGCCTTGGCCACATCGGCCCGCATCCAGGTGGTGGCATCCATCATCTTGCCCAGCTCATCAGCCGTCAGGCCCGTGCGCTGCACGTAGATTTCGATGGCCGCCTGGCGCACATTCTCATAGAGCTGGAGCGCCGACCGTAGTTCGCGGTCATCCCCACAGGCGCTAATCTGGGGGTTGTGAATCATGTACTGGCCGTTGGCCGCCATTTCGATGCCGTCTTTGAAGGCGCATGCGATAGTCGTTCCGGCACTGGCGACCAACGCGCCCAGTACAGCCGTTTTGCGGCCGGGAAAGGCCACAAGCTGGTTATAGATTTCATTGGCTTCCCACATGGAGCCGCCTGCCGTATTGATGTAGCCCACCAGTTCGGTCACGCCAGCGGCGCGCAGCTCCGCCAGCATCCGGGTGAAGTCATCGGCCCCGTTGCTGTACCAGTTGATGTCACCAATGATTCGGATGGTAGCCACCACCCCTTGGTTGGTGACTTCATACCCGTGCTTTTTGAATTGGAGAACTGCCATAGGACTGCAAAACTGGCAGCCTAAAACCGGCCTTAAAAATCGGCTATCGCGCTGTGGGGTAATTCCCTACACACTGTGTGGTTAATTACCCCACACCGTGATTCGGCCCCTATTCCCCCGGCCCGCCCCCCTTCATCTTTGTGTGAATTAGTACCCCTGGCCGCGACAGTTAGCCCCGGTTAAGGTGGTGTTCAGCGCACAGCTATGGCCAATACCAAGAAGAGTGAGCGGGTACTTGCCCAGGCGTTGTACCTGTCGGGCAAGTACAATCAGAAAGAAATCGCCGGCATGGTGGAGGTCGCTGAAAAGACCGTCGGCATCTGGGTGGAAGGCGGCCACTGGGAGAAACTGCGAGCCGCTGGCCAAGCCACCATCTCGCAGGTGGTGAGCAACCTCATCGACATTCAGAAAGCCCGTACCGAGCAAATCCTGGATGAGGTGCGCGGTGGTTCGAAGGATAAGTTCGGGGATGAGATGCTGAAGATGGCCAAAGCCATTGAGCAGCTGCAAGGCGACATCAGCCTGAGCACCATCATCCAGGTGCTGCAAGACTTCATGGGCTTCGTGGGCAACAAGGACCACACCTTCCGGGGCAAGCTGGCCGACTACCAAAGCCAGTTCCTGAACCACAAAGCCGGTACCAATGGGTAAGTTCAAGCCGACCCGCAAGCAAGAGCTGGAAGCCCTCCAGCGCTACCAGGACCAGCTGGCGCACATCAAAGACAGCGCCCGCCCCGAAGCCCAGCACAGCGCCGAGCTTAAGCAGGACCGCATCAAGCGGGCCACGAAGGACTACAATTACATGGTCACCCAGTACTTTCCGCACTGGGCAAAAGCTGACTGTGCGCCGTTCCATGTCGAAGCCGCCAACAAGGTGCGCCGCGACCCAAACATTGCCCTGCTGCTGATGTGGGCGCGGGGCCTGGCCAAATCCACCCACGCCGATGTCCTGATTCCCATCTGGCTGCACGTCTTCCACGGCGAGCCCATGTGCATGTTGCTGGTGGGCAAGTCCCTGTTCGATGCGAAGGTGCTGCTGGCCGACCTGCAAGCCGAGTTTGAAGTAAACCCCCAGCTGCTGGCCGACTTCGGCCCGCTGCTGGATGCCGGCACCTGGGCCAAGGGCAACTTCCGCACCAAGCGGGGCGGACGCTTCTTCGCCCTGGGCAAGGGCCAGTCGCCCCGTGGCAAGCGCAACGGCCCCCAGCGCCCCAACTACCTGGTGCTGGATGACGTGGACGACGACGAGGAAATCGGCAACCCGAAGCAGATTGACAAGGTGGTGCGTTGGGTAACCCGCGCCCTCATCCCTGCGATGGGCCAGGAGGGCGGCCGGTTCGTGATGGCGCAGAACCTCATCGGCCCCTACACCATTCTGAGCTGCCTATCGGAGAACAAGGAATTCGAGACGTTCCGGGTGAACGCCCTGGATAAGGATGGCCAACCGAGCTGGAGCTACTACACGCTGGCGTTCTACGACCGGATGCGCCGCCGCATCGGCACGGCTGCCTTCGACACCGAGTATGGGAACGACCCGAAGACGGCCGGCAAAATCTTCACCGACGACCACCTGCCCTGGGCACCCATCAAGAAGCGCCACCTCTACGAGCGCATCGTGGGCCAGTGGGACATCGCCTACTCGGAAAGCAAGACGGCCGACACCAACGCCGTGCCCGTGGTGGGCCTCACGGCCAGCGGCCAGAAGCACCTGCTCACCGGCTTCTGCCGCCAGTGCGTGATGGAAGAAGCCTTGCGCTGGATGTACGACTACGACCGCACCCTGCCCAGCACCGTGGTGGTGGAGTGGTACGCCGAAAGCCAGTTCTGGAACCAGGCCGTGGAGCTGGCCATGCAAAGCGTGGCCCAGGAATACGGCTGGCGGCTGCCCATCATCTTCGACGACCGCCCCACCGGCAACAAGTACAGCCGCATCCTCCAGATGCTGCCCGCCATGCAGCGCCGCGAATTCTACGTGAACGAAGACGAAAAGCACAACCCCGATGTGCAGCGCGGCCTGCAACAAATCAAGGGCATCGAACCGGGCTACAACACCCATGACGACTTTCCCGACGCGCTGCAAGCCGCCATCGCCAAGCTCGAAGAAGGCCAAATCACAGCGGACTCCGAACCCGTGCTGGGTGGCCGGGTCGTGTCCAACAAAGTTTTTTAATGCCCTGCCATGCTTAACCAACTACACCTTGCCGATTGCCTGGACCTGATGCGCCAGCTGCCCGATGCCAGCGTGGACGTGATTATCAGCGACCCGCCCTACCACACCACGCAGCTCCATTACGACCGTGCGCCCATGATTGATTGGGCCGCGTGGTGGCGCGAAGCCAACCGCGTGGTAAAGCCCACCGGTACCATCGTGCTGTTTGCTGACGACTTGTTTACGATTGATTTAATCCTGACTAACCGCAAGCAATACCGCTACCGGTTGGTGTGGGAGAAGACGCGCCGCACCCGCTTTCTGGATGCCAACCGCCGCCCGCTCAAGGCGCATGAAGATATTTTGATTTTTCAAAGAAAACCGGGGGGGG
>JAYULN010000610.1:0-3342 GCA_043763525.1 Hymenobacter sp. | reverse complement strand
GGGAATTACGCTGCGCTTAATGAAGAATGAGGAATTGGAAAATGAGCGAGGGTGGCCGAACTTCCTCATTCCTCATTCCTCATTCCTCATTCCTCATTAAGCGTGGCGTGGCGTGGCGTGGCGTTACAGCTTGGTCACGGGCACCTTGCTGGTCATCACGCCGTCGGGCAGGGTTTGGGCGGTGGCGATGTTGTCGAGGCGGGCGGGCTTGGTGGCTTCGCTGCGGCCGGCGGCCAGCAGGAGCTGGCCGTGGCGAACGTACTCGTTCCAGCGGCGGCGGAAGGCGGGCTGCGGGTCGGTAGCGGTGGCGAAATAGGCCCATTCGTCGACGAGGCCGGTGGCGCGGTTCACCAGCACTTCGTAGCGGTTCTGGGGCGTTACGCCCACGTTTTTGAAGGTCATTTGCAGCAGGTCGGCCGGGGCGCCGTCCATGGTTTTGCCCTCGCCCTTGTAGGTGAGGGTCACGCCCGAGTCCTTCAGCTTAAAGGGCATCAGCAGCCAGTAGGCGTTGTTTATCCAAATGGGGGTGAGCTTGCCCAGCACCTTATGGCCGGTGGGCGTGGCCGAAATGTTCTGCCCCCGGCTGTACACCTGGCCCTGCCTGGTGTTGAGGTTGTAGTTGGCCACCAGCGTGTCCTTTTCCCAGTGAAAATCGCCGTTGTACTTGTCCCAAATCTGGTACTGGCCGCCGAAGAAGCTCCAGGCCAGGTAGCGGGTATTGCGCCAGGCCTCGTAGCCGCCCATTTCGCGCATCACGCGGTCGGCAATGGCCACGGCTTTGGCATCAGAGCCGGCCTGGTCGAAGCCCTCGGCCGCCGGGTAGGAGCCGCCTTTTGCCTTGGTTTTGTGCGGCTGGGCCTGCACCGGGCCGGCCAGCAGTAGCCCACCGCACAGGGCGGCTGCGCCCAGGCGCAGCAATCGGGAGAGGAAACGCATGGTGAAAAAGGACGTGAGTGAAAGCGGCCGCGAGTTGGCGGCCCGGCCCAGCAAGGTACGGCACGCTGCCGGCCAGCGTTGGGCCGGGGGCCAGCCCGTGGGCTGGCGTTGCCAACGCGGCCCGGTTTCGGCCGTATTAGGCGGCAGCGCTCACTTGGCATCACATCCTTCCTCACCGCTGCATGGCCCTTTATAAGCTCTCCGATGTTCTGGCCGTTTTCAAGGCTTCGGCCAGCGAATTCAGCAAGAATAACTCCTTTCGGCACGCGGCGGCGCTGTCGTACTACACCATTTTTTCGCTGCCGCCGCTGCTGCTCATCGTCATCACGGTGGCCAGCGCCGCGTTTGGGGGCGATGCCCTCACCGGCCAGATTTACGGGCAGCTGAAAGGGCTGGTGGGGCCCGACGCGGCCAAGTTTCTGCAAGACAGCATTGCCAAATTCACCGTGCAGCAGCGCGGCCCGCTGGCCACGGTTATTGGTATCAGCACGCTGATTTTCACGGCCACCACATTTTTCGTCACCCTTCAGGAGAGCATCAACGACATCTGGAACCTGAAGGTGAAAACGGTGGGAGTGGGCATCGGCGGGTTCATCAAGCAGCGCTTTCTGTCGTTTGGGCTGATTTTGAGCGTGGCCCTGCTGCTGCTCGTCTCGTTTGTGGTGAGCGCCGTGCTCAGCGCCTTCACCAACTGGCTCCAGCAGCAGATGCCTGATGTGGCGGTATTCATCATTAAAATCGTTGATTTCGTGCTGTCGCTGGGCGTTACCACGCTGCTGTTTGCGCTCATCTACCGCTTTCTGCCCGATGCCATCATCCGCTGGCGCGATGTGGGCGTGGGGGCCTTCATCACGGCGCTGCTCTTCGTGATTGGCAAGTTTCTCATTGCCTTCTACATCGCCAAGGCCGACCCCGGCTCGGCCTTTGGCGCTGCCGGCTCTGCCATCGTGCTGCTGGTCTGGATTAACTATTCCTCGCTCATCATCTTCTTCGGGGCCGAATTCACCCAGGAGTTTGCCGACAGCTTTGGCCAGAAAGTGCAGCCCAAAGCCCACGCCGTGCGCGTAGAGTTACGCGAAGTGGCCCCCGGCGAGTCGCACGAGGAAATTGCCACCGGCCGCCCCCGCGCCACCGGCCGCTGGCGCGACTAAGAGCCTATCCAAATAGAGCGTCATGCTGAGCGCAGCGAAGCATCTGTACCGCTTCGTAAGGGCTGCTCAACAAAGCGGTAGAGATGCTTCGGCAGCGCTCAGCATGACGTTCTAAAGTAGTTCATCCGCCTAAACCGCTTCGCTGAAAAAGGGCGGGCCCTGCTGCAAGTTTATCGCGGCAGGGCCCGCCCTTTTTTTGGGTTGAGGCAAGCTAGGCCTCAGCTTTTTCCTCCTTCACGGCCAGCTGCCCGCAGGCGGCATCGATGTCCTTGCCCCGCGAGCGGCGGATGTTAGTTTGCACGCCGCGGTCGGCCAGGTACTTGTGGAAGGCGGTGATTTTATCGTCGGCCGCGTTCTGGTAGTCGGCGTTTTCGATGGGGTTGTACTCAATCAAATTGACCTTGCAGGGCAGCCACTTGGCAATCTTGGCGAGGTGCTCGGCATCGTCCAGCCCGTCGTTGAAGCCGTCGAACACGATGTATTCATACGTGACTTTACGGCCGGTTTTCTGGTGGTAATACTGGAGGGCTTCCTTGAGCGCGGCCAGCGAGTTGGCCTCGTTGATGGGCATTATTTCGTTGCGCTTGGCATCCGTTGGGGCGTGCAGCGAGAGGGCCAGGTTGGCCTTCACGTCGTCATCGGCCAGCTTTTTAATCATTTTGGCAATGCCGGCCGTGCTGATGGTGATGCGGCGCGGGGCCATGTTCAGGCCGTCGGGCGCGGTGATGCGGCGCACGCTTTCCACCACGTTGGCGTAGTTGAGCAGCGGCTCGCCCATGCCCATGTACACAATGTTGGTGAGCGGTGTGCCGTACTGGCTTTCGCACTGCTCGCGAATGCGCACCACCTGGTCGTAAATCTCGGCTGCATCGAGGTTGCGCTTGCGGTCCATGTAGCCCGTGGCGCAAAACTTACACGTGAGCGAGCAGCCCACCTGGCTCGAAATGCAGGCCGTCATTCGCGTATCGTGCGGGATGAGCACGCCCTCCACCACGTTGCCGTCGTAGAGGCGGAAGGCCGATTTGATGGTGCCGTCGTTGCTAAGCTGCTGGTTCTGCACGGTCACGCCGTTTATCACGAAGTGGGCATCGAGCAGTTCGCGGGTGGCCAGCGAGATGTTGTTCATCTCCTCAAACGTGGCAGCCGTGTTCTTCCACAGCCACTCGGTTACCTGCTTGGCGCGGAAGGGCTTTTCGCCGTGCTCCACCATGAAAGCCTTCAGGTCGTCGGGCGAGGTTTTGCGAATGTCGCGTTT
>JAYULN010000609.1:0-8384 GCA_043763525.1 Hymenobacter sp. | reverse complement strand
CTTCATTCACACCTTCAGTGGAGAATATCGGAGTCGAACCGATGACCTCTTGCATGCCATGCAAGCGCTCTAGCCAACTGAGCTAATCCCCCTGATTTATTGATTGCCGCAGTGCCATTTGCTTTTTTGTTCGACAAAAGTACAGCGCATTTGTGGTTTGGCAAGCGCTGGGCATACTTTTTTTGCTGAAAAAGCGCAAGCATCAAGCAATCAGCCACAAAAAAAGAGGACAGGAATTACTTCCTGCCCTCTTCGGCGCTACCCTAAGCCGGAAAGCTTAGTTAAAGATGTAGCGCAAGCCAATCTGAGCCTGCCAGCGCGAGGTGATACCGCCCGTTTCTTTGCGGAAGGTTTCGGTGAGCGGCACGCCGGGGGCAATCACGGCTGGCGTGGTGCCGATGGCCGGAGTGATGATGCTCGGCTGGGTCAGGTAAGGGTAGGTGAAGGCCGGCTGGCCCTGCGTGGTATAACCCTGAAACGACAGCAGGCCCGTACGGTTGGCGGTCTGGAAAGTACCCCAGCTCGAATTAATCAGGTTGCCGATGTTGAAGATGTCGAGGCTAACCTGCAAGCTGTTCTTGCTGTCGCCGATGTTGGTGAAAACGTCCTGGAGCAGGCGGAAGTCCAGGCGGTTCTGCCAGGGGCGCACGGCACCGTTACGCTCGGCGTACTCGCCGCGGCGGGTCTTCAGGTAGTCGTCCTGCTCGATGTACGTGTTCAGGGCCGTCCACTGGTCAGCGGACGTGTAGCGCGCAAATTCGCCAGTACGTGCTGTTGGGTTGGTGTAGAAAACGATATCGTTTAGTACAACTTCGCTCTGGCTGCGAGGCACGTAAATCAGGTCGTTGCTTTGGCTGTCGCCGTTCATGTCGCCGCCGTAGAGGTAGCTGAACCGGCCGGCCGGGGAGGCTTCGTAGAACAAGGACAGCGTAGTGGCCAGGTGGCCCAGGTACTCGCGCTTGTACGAAGCCGAGGCAATAACGCGGTGCTGAATCAGGAACTGCGAGTAGCTGAGCACATCAGCGTTCGGGTCGCCCGATACGCTGCGGTCACGCCAGATGCTCTGGGCAATCGAGCCGCCATCGTTCACCGAGCGCGAGTCCGAATATGTGTAAGCAGCGTTCACGTAGAGGCCGTTGCTGAAAGTTTTCTGCAACTGGGCCGTAATCGAGTACGAATAGCCTTTGTTGGTGTTCTTCATCAGAATGGCATCCGAAATGTTCGGGCTGGCCGGCGAGTTCAACGGGCGAACTGTCGTGCCCACGAGGCCGTTGATGCGGTTGTTGGCCGTGGTGGTAGCCAAACCGTTGGCACCAGCGGCACCCAGGGTGTAGTAAATGGGGCGGGTATCGGCACCATTGGCGCGGCCTACTGCGTCGGGCAGGTTCACGTTCTGGTGGTATACGGCATTCACGTCCTTGGTGTAGAGGGCTTCGAGGGTAGCGATGATGCCACCGGCGATTTCCTGGTCTACGGCCACGTTGCTGCGCCACACCTGCGGGAACTTAAAGTTCGGGTCGGTTATGGCCAGGTTGTAGCTGGTGTTGGCCAGCGGCACGGGGCCGTTGGGGTCGGGGCGGTAGGCATCCACATCGGGGCTAAAGGGGTTCACGGCAGCGGCGGCACCTACACGGCTAAACGAGCCGAACTGCACGCCGTTGTTGCTGGCCTGGTTCGAAATCCACACGAAGGGAACGCGGCCCGTGAAGATGCCAGTACCACCGCGCACCTGCGTTTTGCGGTCATCGTTCACGTCCCAGTTCACGCCGATACGGGGCGAGAACAGGACGCGGGTCTTGGGCAGGCGGTCGGTTTCGATGCGAACGGGGTTGCGCTCGTTATCGCGGAAAGTTAGGCCCGGAATGGTAGTACCGTTTACGTCGCCACCGGCCACGTACACGTTGCGGTCGAGCTTGGAGAAGATAACCGGCACGTCGCCGCGCAGGCCTACGGTAACTTTCAGGTTCTGGCGGGGCGACCATTCATCCTGCACGTACAAGCCGTATTGGGCCGCATCGGTCACGCCGAAGGGGAAGCCGCCGGGCTGCGCCGCGTATTGCAGCTGGTAGCGGTTGGGCAGGCCGGGCTGATTGCCAGCCGGAGCTGGCACGGGGTTGCGGTTCGCGTCGAGAATGTAGCCATTGGGGGCTTCGGCGGTACGGGCTGAGGCGTAGAAGTCATCGAGGCCGTTGAAAGCGTAGCCACCGTAGTAGTTCGGTGCAAAGCCATTGCTGAAGCGGTACACTTCGTTGTAAGTGCCCAATGTCAGGTTGTGCTTGCCGAGGTAGGCAGTGAAGTTGTCGCCAATCTGGAAGACATTCGAGCTCAGGACGTTGAAGGCCGTGAAAGGCTCGTAGCCAAACGAAGTGAAGGTGTTGATGGCCGAGAGGCTGGCGTTGGCGGCCGAGCGGCCCGTGGCATCGCCGATGTCGACGAGGGGGAAGTTGCCGCCCCCAGCGCTTTCGCGGAAGTCGCGGAAGGCTGAATAACCGACGGTCAGGTTGTTGGAGTAGCGCGAACCGAACGTGCTGTTCAATTCAGCAATCACCGAGTTCAGGTTGTTGTTGATGGTGTAGTACGACGAGAAGAAGGGCAGGCCAAACTGGGTTTGGGCCCGTCCGGCGCTGTTGCTGATGGCACCCGAGCCAGACGGGGCCACGTCGCGGTACGACTTCAGGTAGTTATACTTAATGCTCAGGCGGTGGTTCGAGCTGATGTTCCAGTCGAGCTTGGCCGTGGCCTTGCGGCTGAAAGTGCGCAGGTTGAAGCTTTCGAAAGGACCGGCGTTGTAGCCGTACTTGCTCTGGAGGAAGCTGCCCAGGTTGCTGAGGTCGGTGTAGGAAGCCTTCGATACGGTCGAGTTCGGGTCGGGAGCCGCGCTGGAGCGGTTGGCCGTGAAGTTGCCCGTGGGGGGGTCGACGCGGGTTTCCTGCTCGCCGTTGAGGAAGAAGAACAGCTTGTCCTTAATAATCGGGCCGCCCACGCGGAAGCCGAAGTTCTTCAGGTTGAAAGTGGGGTAGTCCTGCTTGATGTCGGCCACCTTGTTGCTCACGTAATCCTGGTTGCGGTAGAAGCCGTATACCGAGCCGGTCACCTTGTTCGAGCCGCTGCGGGTTACGGCGTTGATGCCGGCACCCGTGAACGAGCCCTGGCGTACGTCGTACGGGGCAATGCTCACCTGAATCTGCTCGATGGCATCCAGCGAAATGGGCTGGGAGTTGGCCTGGCCACCCACCGTCGACGACAGGCCGAACGAGTTGTTGAAGATGGCTCCATCGATGGTGACGTTATTGTAGCCACCGTTACGGCCGGCAAATCCGCCGCCGCCGCTGGCCTGAGGCGTGAGGCGGGTGAAGTCGTCGAACGAGCGGTTCAGCGTGGGCAGGCGCTCGATGGTTTCGCGCTGAATGGTGGTGCTGGCACCGGTGTGGTCGGCGTTCATTACCGGGTCGCGGCGGCCGCTCACGGTCACTTCGGTCAACTCGGTGGTGGCATCGCTCAGCTTCTGGTCGAAGCGCAGGTTCTGGCCCAGGCTCAGCTCAATGTCCTTGCGAACCAAGTCTTTATAGCCCACGAAGGTCACTTTCACCGAATACGGTCCCACGCGCATGTTCTGGATGTTGAAGCGCCCCTCCGAGTTGGTGGGCATCACATACTGCGTGTTGGTGGGGGTGTGAACGGCAATAACCGTGGCACCGGGCAGGCCCGCGCCGGTCTTGTCGGTGATGACGCCGCTCATGGCGGCCGTGGTGGCCCCCTGGCTCCAACCCAAGCGGGCGGTGAAGAGCATCAACGCCAACAGCAACAAATGGCGTAAACGTAAAGTATTCATGTGAAAAAAAAATGGTGGAAAACAATGAGCTTTGTAAAAGCGGGACAAAGGTACGGCTGGCCTGAAAGGGTCAACATTACGGCAATTTTACCATTTCATTTAGAGCCTGCGTACCGGACCTTTTTACGGTACAAAGGTAACAGGCCGATTTCACAATCGGGGCCGCACGGCCCGAATGAAACGGCTGAGATAATAATCAGATTCTAAGCTATTTTCGACTACTCCCAGCGAGGTCGACGCATGGATGAAATCCACGCCTGCCTCGTCGACCACCGTCACCAGGCCCACGTGGGTAATGGTGCGGCTGCCGGGCGCGGCCCCAAAAAACACCAGGTCGCCGGGCTGTAATTCGTTCGATTTCACCGGTTTGCCCCACACGGCCTGCTCGTTGGACGAGCGCGGGATGCTGACCCCGGCCTCGCCAAACGAAAGCTGGAGCAGGCCCGAGCAGTCGAGGCCCAGGCGCGTGGTGCCGCCGTAGAGGTAGGGCGTGCCCTGGTAGGAGCGGGCCGCGTCTATCACCGAGGCCAGCGTGCCGGTGGCGCTGCCGGTGCGAGCGGCCCGGCGGGTCACAATTTTGGTTTTGCCGCCGCTGGGCGTGCTGTCCACGGCTTTGGTTTTGGTGCTGGCGTAGCGGCCGCCCTTTTTCAGGCGCACCATTTCGCGGGCCGAACGGTACTGGCCGTCGCGGTAATTAAGCTTGCGGTGGCAGCCGGCCAGGGCAAGCAAAGCCAGCAGCAACACTGGTAGTATCTTCGTTGTTACCCTACCCATTGGCCGTAAAGATAGTTTGCGCGGCCGTCCAGTCTCTCCGCTGATGCTTTTCAACGCCCTCACCCCCGAATTAATTGTCGCCTTCGAGGCCATTGTCGGCCCCGCGCACGTCCTCACCGCCCAGCGCGCCGAAGCCACCGCCACCGCCGACGTGTACGCCGACTACGGCCGCGACCACACCGAAGACCTGCACTTTGCCCCCGACGTGGTGCTGCGGCCCGCCGATGCCGACGAAATCAGCCAGATTATGCGGCTGTGCCACGCGCACCGCATCCCCGTTACGCCCCGTGGGGCCGGCACGGGCCTGAGCGGGGGCGCGTTGCCCGTGGCGCACGGCGTGGTGCTGCTCACCGAGCGGCTCAACAAAATCATTCAGATTGATGAGCGCAACCTCCAGGCCACCGTCGAGCCCGGCGTGGTGAACGAGGCTTTTCAGAACGCCGTGAAGGAGGTCGGCCTGTTCTATCCGCCCGACCCGGCCAGCAAGGGCAGTTGCTTTTTGGGCGGCAACCTGGCCCACAGCAGCGGCGGCCCCAAGGCCGTGAAATACGGCACCACCCGCGACTACGTGCTGAATCTGCAGGTAGTGCTGCCCACCGGCGACATTATCTGGACGGCCGCCAACACCCTCAAAAACTCCACTGGCTACAACCTTACCCAACTCATGGTGGGTTCGGAGGGCACGCTGGGCATCATCACCAAAGCGGTGTTTCGCTTGTTGCCCTATCCGCGGCACAACATCCTGATGCTGGTGCCCTTTCGGCAGGTAGAGCACGCCGCGGAGGCCGTTTCGGCCGTTTTTCGGGCGGGCATCATCCCATCGGGCATGGAGTTTATGGAGCGCGAGGCCATTGCCTGGTCTTCCGATTACCTGAAAATTCCCCTGGCTCTGCCCGACGACATCACCGCCCACCTGCTCATCGAGCTCGATGGCCAGGATTTGGACCAGCTTTATAAGGAAGCCGAGCAGGTGTACGGCGTGTTGGAGAAGTACGACGTGGGCGAAATTCTGCTGGCTGACAACGCCACCCAAAAAGACGAGCTCTGGAAAATCCGCCGGAACATTGGCAATTCGGTGCGCTACAACTCCGTGTATAAGGAGGAGGATACCGTGGTGCCCCGCGCCGAATTGCCCATTTTGCTGAAGGGCGTGAAGGAAATCGGCGCCCGCTACGGTTTCAAAACCGTGTGCTACGGCCACGCCGGCGACGGCAACCTGCACGTCAACATCATTCGCGGCGAGCTCGACGACGAAATGTGGAACGTGGGTCTCCACCAGCCGATTACCGAAATTTTCGAGCTGTGCGTGAAGCTGGGAGGCACCATTTCGGGCGAACACGGCATCGGGTTGGTCCAGAAAGGCTACATTGGTATCGCCCTGGCCGAGGCCAACCTAGAGCTCATGCGGGGCATCAAGCGCGTGTTCGACCCGAACGGGATTCTGAATCCGGGAAAAATTTTCTAATTGACACCTCAATCCCTGGCACTTGTCGGAGAATTAAAAATTAAAAGTGAAAAATTAAAAATGACCGAGTGGCCGCATTTTTAATTTTTCACCTTTAATTTTTAATTCATCTCGCGTCTGCGCCGACGCTATCCAGTTACAGTAGGCAAAAACTTCGGCGCTTCCCGCTTGTACGTGGCCTGCTCATAGGCGTAGCCCAGCGCCAGCAGTGGCCCCTCGTGGTAGGCCGGGCCCACAAACGACAGGCCCACTGGCAGCCCGCGCACCTGCCCCATGGGTACCGTCAGGTGTGGGTAGCCAGCCATGGCGGCGGGCGACGAAAAATCCACACCCGTCGAGTAGTCGCCGTTCACCCAATCGATGCACCAGCCCGGCCCGGTGGTGATGCCCACGATGGCCGTGAGCTGGTGGGTGCTGAGCAGGGAATCAATGGCTTTGCGCGCGCCCGTTACGGTTTTTTGCACGGCGGCTTTGTACTTGGCATTGCCCAGGCCGTCGGTGGCTTCGGCTTTAATCAGGGTTTCCTGTTGGAAAAACGGCATGGCCTCGGCCGCGTGGGCATTGTTGTAGGCGATGACGTCGGCCAGGTTGCGCACGGCCGCGCCAGCCCCGGCCAGGTACTTGTTCACGCCGTCCTTGAACTCGTACAGCAGCACGTCGAATTCGGCCTCGCCGAGTGGGTTCACCAGCTTGTTCAACTCTACTTCCACGATGGTCGCGCCCTGGGCCTTCAGGGTTTCCACCGCTTCTTTGAGGAGCTTGGCCACGGCGGGCGGGCCATTTAAATGGGTTTTTTCCACGCCCAGGCGCTGTCCTTTGAGGGCATCAGCTTTGAGAAAAGCCGTGTAGTCGGCGGGCGTAGCGGCCGGAATAGGCAATTTGGCCGGGTCGGCGGGGTCGGGGCCGGCCAGGGCACCGAGCAAAACAGCCGCGTCGCGCACGGTGCGGGCCATGGGCCCGGCCGTATCCTGCGTACTCGAAATCGGGATGATGCCACTGCGGCTCAGCAGGCCCACCGTGGGCTTGAGGCCGACCAGGCCATTCACCGACGCGGGCGACACCACCGAGCCGTCGGTTTCGGTGCCGATGGCCACGGCGCATAAATTGGCCGCCACCGCCGCCCCCGAGCCCGAACTGGAGCCGCTGGTGCTGCGGTCGAGCACGTAGGGATTACGGGTTTGGCGGCCCCGGCTGCTCCAGCCGCTCACCGAGTGCGACGAGCGGAAATTGGCCCATTCGCTCAGGTTGGTTTTGCCCAGCAGCACGGTGCCGGCGGCCCGCAGCTTCTGCACGATAAAGGCATCCTGCCTGGCCTGGTGGCCGACGAGGGCCGAAGCCCCGGCCGTGGTCATCATCTGGTCGCCGCTGTCGATGTTATCCTTTATCAGCACTGTAATGCCGTGCAGCGGCCCGCGCAGCTTGCCGGCCTTGCGCTCCTTATCCAGGCCATCGGCGATGGTCAGCGCCTCGGGGTTGGTTTCGATAACGGCGCGCAACAGGGGGCCGGCCTCATTCAGCGCTTTGATGCGGGCCAGGTATTTCTCGCTCAGGCTGCGGGCGGTTTCCATGCCTTTGGCCATGCGCTCTTGCAGGTCGGCCACTGTGGCTTCGTGCAAGCCAAAATTCTCATCATCAATGGTGGCGCTGCCGGGGGCGGCCGCCGCGCCGGTTGGGGTATCAGCCGCCGGCTTGTCGCTGGCCGATTGGCAGGATGCCGCCACGGCGGGTAGCAAAGCGGCGGTGAGGGCGGCACGGGTGCCGTGATTCAGAAAAAGGCGACGGTCCATAGAGTGGGCTTGAACGGGAAAAGGGTAGGGGCACTGGTCCGGCCGGCAAGTATACCGCACGATTGGCGGCTGATAACCAGCCCCGTAGCAACAAGTTTACGGTCCTCCACTTTCCGCCATAACAAAAGTCGGACCCCTCACGGGACTGGCTTTGTTATGAGATAGATTATTAAGCCTAAAGTCAGCTGGCCGCGGAGCTTAGTTCGCCTGTTGGCCTTTCAGCTTGTCTTCGCCGCCGTAGGGAGCGCCGGCGCTGATGTCGCCGCGCAACCCGCCATGGTCCTGCTGGGTGGGAGCACCGGTGAGGCTGTCGGTGCGGACTTCCTTGCCAGCCGTTCCATTGCTGTCCCCGCCCACTATTTCGGTCGCCTTGGCCACGTAACGGCGCTTGGCTTCCTCTTCCGGCACGCCCTTAAACTGGTTCCACGAGTCCCACTGGGCCTGCGAGAGGCCGGCGGGGCCGCTGGCCTGGTCGGCAGCGGTAGGGTCTACTTTGCCGGCCCGCATGTTCACATCGCCCTCAGTG
>JAYULN010000608.1:0-1283 GCA_043763525.1 Hymenobacter sp. | reverse complement strand
CAGAGACCGAGACATCTCGCGTGCAGCAGTAATCCATGCGATTGAGTTACTACCACACGCGAGATGTCTCGGCTGCGCTCGACATGACGTTCTGTTATCATGACGTTCTCTCTTGCTACGTTCAGCCCTCAATCCTTCAGCACGATGCTGACTACTTTGCCTGGCCCATCCACCATAAATTTGCACTCGTTGAAATCGGGCGCGGCGATAGTCGGGTGTACGTTATTGGAAAACGCGTAGGGCTCGGTGGGGATGCCGACGAAGTTCTTGTCGATTTTGTCGTTGTTGTTCAAATCCTGGGTGATGGCCACGGCCCACTCGCCCTTGGGCAGCTCGATGGGCAGCGAGAACTGGCTCTTGCCTTCGGGCTTCACCGCCTTCACAAAGGCCCATTGCCCGTGCTTCAGGAAACCGGCGCGGGTGTTGTAGAAATACAGCTTCACGGTGGACGTGGTGGATACCAGCGACGAAACCGTTACCGTAACGGCCTCGGTTTCGACGGCGCGGGGAGCGGGCACGGCGGCCCCCAACAGGCTACCACCAACCAACAGCGTAATAAAGGGCAGCACAGTCATAGGCGGAATAGATTAGGTGGGCGACGAATTGTGGAAGGTAAGCCCCCAACGTGCGCCGCGCCGCAAAGAGTTCGGCCGGGGGCGGGCTGTGGCCGCCGCACGGAAGGCTAACGCAAGGCCGCCAGGCCCTCGCAGAAGTAGCGGAAGCTGGTGGAAGTGTTGCGGGCCGGGTCGGGGCTGAGGTGCGGGGCGATGGTGCGCGCCCACTCTACTTTGGCCTTGCCGGCGGGGTACAGATTGGCCCGCTGCAATACCCGCCACAAGGTTTCCCAGGCATCCGGAATTTCGTCGGGAATGGACGGCATGCCTTTGAAATGATGGGCATGCACCCGCTCGTAAGCGGCCTGGATGGCGGCGCGGTCGCCCAAAAACCAGGCTTCCAGCTCGGCCACGGCCAGGCGCGTAACTACCTGAAACGACTGGCCGGCCAGGGCGCTGGTTTTCGTCGGTAAGCCGGCCGCCGCTACCAGACGCTCCAGCTCCATTTTGCGCTTTCGGCAGTCCGCATCCGCGTCCATCAGTACCATTACCCGCAGCTCGGGGTTGGTGGGCAGCAACCGGGCATAATTTCGCAGGCGGCCCGGCAGGCGGCTCAGCAAATCGTCCTTGCCCTGATGCGGAATGCACTTGAACGTGCAGGCGGCGGGCAGCAACCGGGGCAGCAACAGGTTCAGCGCCGCCTCGGCCGACTCTTCTTCCAGCAGAAAA
>JAYULN010000607.1:0-1287 GCA_043763525.1 Hymenobacter sp. | reverse complement strand
CCTACCGGGTACGACCCCTCTGGGGCTTTGTTCTGGATGCACAATATTGTACTACCGACATGTCGCCCCGCTGGGGCTCGCAAACGGCGCATTTGCGTAAGTCCTAAAGGTACTTGTCCCCGCTTTGCGTCGGCGAGGGCCGAGGCGAAGCAACGGTTCACCATCTATTCACGCTCGTGGTGCGTAGTTAGTGCTTTAACTCCCCCGTGCCTCGGCACGGTTACAGCCGCCGCGTTGGTTTCAGCCGGCCTGCCACTGGGTAGGAAGGGGCTACGCCGGACGTATTACCTTTGTGTGCTGCCGGGAATACCCGTCGGCCGCCAAATTTCTGCTATGGCCTTATCCTCCGACTATCCCCGCTTCACGCTCGGCAGCACCCTTACGGCTGAGCAACGGGCCTTTTTTGCTAAATACGGGTTCCTCCACTTTCGCCCCTTTGCTTCTCCCGAGCAGGTGCAGCAAATTCTGCAAGCAACGCAGGACGTGCAAGCCAAATGGCTGGCCGAAGGCGTGGAAAAAGTGAACGGCGTGCCCATCAAGTACGGCCACGACGTGGACGGCTCGCGCATTGTGCAGCGCTTCGCCTTTGCCTCGCAGCACCACCCCGTGTTGCACGAGCTGTTGCAGGACGAGCGGTTCCGGGCCCTGTTTCCGTTGCTCGAAGCCACAGGCGGCCGGGTGGGCGAAAACGAAAAGGACGGCTTGGTAGTGAACCACTACGTGAACGTGGAAGGCTCCGAATTTTCGCAAATGGGCTGGCACACCGACTCGCTGCGCGACGTATTCTACGGCAAGCGCATCGGCCCGATGCTGAACGTGGGCCTGCACCTCGACGGCACCAAGGCCACCAACGGCGGCCTGCGCGTGATACCAGGCACCCACCGCCAGGGCCTGCACAAGATGCTGTTTCGCAAGAAGTACTACAAGGACGTATTCTACGACCCCAACGAAATGGCCATCGAAACCGAGCCCGGCGACCTCTCCGTGCACGACGGCCGCATGTGGCACCGCGTGGCCCAGTCGCCCCTCACCGGCGAGGCCAGCCGCCGCCGCGTGATGTACGTGCCCATCATCTCGGGCAAGTACCAGCCCAAGCGCGAAGACAGCCCCACGCCGTTCTACCTGCGCTTTCTACACCTTGTTAAATAAACGGAGGAAGAAGAATGGGGAATGAAGAATTGCTTCTACAGCAGGGCACCCGCACCAAAATATTAAACTGTGTTTCCAGCCTCTGGAGGCACTTTAGCAGCAGCCGCTTTTCGATTTTTTGAACACCTCCAGGCCGTT
>JAYULN010000606.1:0-1288 GCA_043763525.1 Hymenobacter sp. | reverse complement strand
CGAACGGGCTTGGCTAAGGCTGTTTTCGTGTTAGGCAAGGCCGGTTGGGTGGTAGCTAGAGGGGTGGGTGTATTGGGTAAGTTGAATTGGGTGGTAGCTCACGGCGCGTGTGCGCTACGGTCAGGGACTGATGCCGCGAGCTGGTTCGGCAAATACATGCCAGGGAGGGTAAGCGCAATTTTTCAGCCATAACTTTACTCACAATCCTTGTAGAACTAATCTATTGTTACGGTCCTGGTATGCCAGCTTTCTATGAATTTTTTGCCGGTGGCGGCATGGCCCGTGCCGGCTTAGGGGCGCAGTGGCAATGCTTATTGGCCAATGATTTTAGCCCCATGAAGGCGACGACTTACCGGGCCAATTGGGGCGGCAATGATTTCGTGCTGGCGGATATTGCTTCGCTCACGGCCTCTTTCCTGCCTGGTGAAGCCGACCTCGTCTGGGGTTCTTCGCCCTGCCAGGACGTGTCGTTGGCTGGCAAAAACCAGGGCCTGGGTACCGCCGATGCGGAGATTATTACCCGCTCGGGGGCATTCTGGCATTTTTGGCGGCTAGTGCAGGGCCTGTGCCAGCAAGCGCGGGCTCCTAAAGTAGTGGTGTTAGAAAACGTGTGCGGCATCATCACCTCGAATCAAGGTGCTGATTTCGCCGCCATCGTGGCGGCCTTTGCCCAGGAGAATTATCGGGTGGGTGCGGTGGTCCTCGACGCTGCGCTATTTGTTCCGCAATCGCGCAAGCGCGTTTTTATTGTTGGTGTTCGGAGCGACTTAGCCCTTCCGGCTGGGCTGCACTGGTTGCATCCAGTCACGGTGTGGCACCCTGCCGCCTTGCAACGGGCCTATGCCGGGCTACCGCCTGCACTTCAGGCGGCTTGGGTATGGTGGAATCTTCCCCAGCCGCCTCCGCGTTCCCACCATTTCATTGATGTGCTGGAGCACGAGCCAACCGGCGTGGCGTGGCACTCGCCGGCCGAAACGGCCCGGCTACTGTCGCTAATGAGTGATGTGCATTTGCAAAAAGTTGAACAGGCTGCGCAAACCGGCCGCCCAACCGTGGGGGGCATCTACCGGCGGATGCGGCTGAATGCCCAGGGCCAAAAAGTGCAGCGGGCCGAAGTGCGGTTTGATAATGTGGCCGGTTGCCTGCGCACCGGGTCCGGCGGCTCTTCCAAACAAATGTTGATGATTGTGGAAGGCGACCTCATTCGCTCCCGCTTATTGTCGCCTCGTGAGGCGGTCCGCCTCATGGGCTTGCCCGATACGTATGTACTACCCCCGGCATACGGCGA
>JAYULN010000605.1:0-8420 GCA_043763525.1 Hymenobacter sp. | reverse complement strand
GCTTGGCCCCGAAGTTGGTGCCGTGCAGCATGGTGTAGGTGTCGTTCACCACGCTCATGCTGGGGCCGTGCCAGGAGTTCATGGGGTGCGGGTAGCGGCCGGCCACCACCACCGTGGGGTGCAGGTGCAGGTGGCGGCCCAGGTGCGGGTGCTTCAGGCCCGAGCGTAGGAGCAGGGCGGGCGTTTGGATGGCCCCGCCGGCTACTACCACGCGTTTCGCCCGCACCGTGATGCGCACCGTGCGGCCATCGGCGGTAGTATGCACGGCCTGGGCCCCGGTGGCGCGGCCGTCGGCAATGGTTACCTTGTCCACTTTGGTATCGGCCAGAATGCGGGCCCCGTGCTCAAAAGCCGTGAGCAAATACGTATTCAGCGTGCCTTGCTTGATGCCGTGGGCATCGCCCAGCGTGGTGTAGCCAAGGGCGCGAAAGTGGCTGTCCGAATCGGTGAGGCCCTTCTCGTTGCGCGGAATCAGCTTCACCTCCTGGCCCAGCTTGGTCGAGCCATCCCAGAGGGCCTGGTTCTGGCCGTTATGGCGGGTGTAGTTGGTATTCACGCCAATGGTGCGGGCCACGGCGCTGATGCTTTCTTTAAATTCGGGGGTGGTGAAGTGGGGCGCGTCGTGCTCGCGGGCCCATTCCTGCAGCACGTAGTCGGGGGTGCGGAAGGCTCCGGCCCAGTTCACGGTGGTGCCCCCACCCAGGCAGGAACCGGCCAGGATGCCAATGCTGCCATCCTGGGTACTCAGTGTGCCCTTGGCATCGTAGAGCGTGCCGAGCATGTCGACTTCGCGCTGGGTAAAGTCGCAGCCGTGGTAGTAGGGACCTTTTTCGAGCACCAGCACGTCGTACCCGGCCTGGGCCAGCTCGCCGGCCACCACGCCGCCGCCCGCGCCGGAGCCAATCACCAGCACGTCGCACTCGTACATCGTGTCCGCCGTTGGATGCAGGGTTCTGATGGGTTTGGGCGTGTCTACCGGCTTCTCGTCGGGGCCGGGGTAGCCGAGGTGGCCCCAGGCGGCCGGCAAATCGGCCATGCTGCCGCCGTAGTACAGCAGCGTACACAGCTTGCGCAGCGCGTTGAAGCCCTTGCGGAGCTGCGGCACGTTGCTGGCGGCCCAGCTTTGCAGCAGCTGCTCGCGCTGGGCCGTTTCCAGCTTGCGGAAGGGTTTCAGCGGCCCAAACCAGGTGAGGCCCAGCAGCGGCTTGTTCATCAGGTCGAGCAGCTTCGCAAACTCGGCCTGCGCCCCAGCCGGCTGCTCCCGAATGGCCTCCTGCAACTTATCCAGGTTCAGGCCCAGCGAGCCGGCCGGGCTGCCGTCGGGCAGGGCCGGAATGAAGGTATCGGCCAGGGCTAGCAGAACGGCGGAACGGTCGGGCGTGAGCGTGAACATAAGAACGGGGATTTTGGGTGGCAAAAGGTAAGGGTTTTTTTGCAATATGTTAGGCGTGCCGAATAGTTTTTGCGGGGAGGAGGGTAGGAGGAAAAAAAGTACGTCATGCTGAGCTTGTCGAAGCATCTCTGCCGCAAGTAACTATAGGACTTACGCAAAACCGTATGCTTCAAGCCCCGGCGGGGCGATATATCGGTAGTAACCGACTGAACGATAGGAACAAAGCCCCAGCGGGGTCGTGCCCGGTAGGCCGATATCTCGCTGGGGCTTTGTTCTTGGTGGACAATGTTTTACTGCCGATATGTCGCCCCGCCGGGGCTTGAAGCATACGGTTTTGCGTAAGTCCTAGAGCGGTTCTCAAGTTGCGGTACGGGATGTAGCGACGCGAGCCTTCGCGTCTCGGCGTTGAACGACAATCGTTAACCGGCGCGAACGGGAGACGCGAAGGGTCGCGTCGCTACATCCCGTACAGCAGCCTGAAATTTGCTTTAAATTATTTGCTATCACGGTAGAGATGCTTCGACAAGCTCAGCATGACGTTCATTCAACCCGACCTTTACCCCGCCAACCGCGTACTACCGCCCATGTCCCAGCTCATCCAAAGCCCCGAAACCCGCCACCGCGTCCACTTCCAGGACTGCGACATGCTGGGCCACCTCAACAACGCCCGCTACCTCGACTACTTCCTGAACGCCCGCGAAGACCACAGCACCGAGCACTACAAGCTGAACATGGGCGAGCTGGCCCGCGAGCAAAGCGCCGCCTGGGTCATCACCAAGCACCACATCAGCTACCTCAAGGCGGCGCGGCAGGGGGCGGTGGTACGTATTTGCAGCCAGCTCATTCACTTCGACAACTCCAGCCTGGTGCTCGAAATGCAGATGCGCAGTGAAGACGGCCTGCGCCTGCTCGCCCTGCTGTGGTCGGAAATGGCCTTCGTGACCACCCCCGGCGGCACCCGCACCGACCACTCCAATGCCCTGATGGACCTGCTCGACGACCTCGACGTGGATGCCGTGAGCTATGACCCCGACGGGTTTGACGAACGGGTGAAAGAGGTACGCCAGCAGCTGAAGAAGCTGCGGCGCGAAGCGTAACCTCACCCCTTGCGCTCTCTCCAAAAAAGAGGGGGCACCGGCTCCGCGCAAACGCGCGGTGAGGTCGAGATTTATACTCGTCGCGAAGGGGCTTGCGAAAATCAACTGGTCGGTGCCGAGACGCGACCCTGCGCGTTTCGGCGTGAACGATGCGGGAACGGCGCGAACGCGGCGACGCGCAGGGTCGCATCGCTACACCGGGCTTGCAATGCTCTTCGTGACGGCTCCCAACCATCACTGAACAATAAAAAGTCCGTGGCTCCTTTCGGAACCACGGACTTTTTTTGCGGCGGCTGGTCAAGCTCAGCTCGTGGGGCCGTTGTCGACTTTGGCCTCAACCACGCTCTGCACGCTGGCTGATACGGCCGAGAGAATGTCGTAACCCGTGGCCGCCTCAATGGCATCTACGCTGGTGCGGTAGCTGCCCCAGGCCGTGCCAATGGAGTTGGTGTTGGGCATGTTCACGGAAATTACGCGGGTGGCGGTGGTTACGCGGCTGGCATCGCCAGTGCCCACGGGCAGCACCACCAGTACTTTCCAGCAGTTGCTGGGCACCGCAACGTGGCCGCTGTTGATGGTGGTGGCGTAGCCGTTCGAGCCCGTGCCGCCCGAGCCGTAGCTGCCAGCAATGATGTAGCACTCGTAGCCCTGGCCCACCAGCGTGCGGGCGTAGTTCTCGAGGCCCGCCCAGGTTCGCTGGTTGTTGGTGGGGGCCTGGGGCATCATGTTCGTCATGAGGAACGTGGCCGTGTTGTCGGCCACCGAGCCGTTGCGGTCGGCCGAGGGGCAGTTGTGGCCACGGTCGAAACCCGAGCCGCTGTAGCTGGTGCTGCCCACATGGTACCAGGAAGTGGGCAGGGTGCCGTCGGAAGCAAAATTATCCTGGCGGGCGGTGCTGCCGAGCCAGGCGCTGCTCAGGTGCCAGCTCACCCAGTTGGGCTTGCCCTTGTCGCGGCTATACGAGAGGGTGTACTGGGTTTTGGTCATCAGGTAGTTGTTGGGCGAGTTCGTGGCATTGGTCACGGCCCCGCTGGGGTTGCCCATGGCCAGGTTGTTGTCGCGGGTGGCCACATCGTTGCTCACGCTGGCCGCCGTGGGGGCTGCCGGGGCAATGCTTTGCTCATCGCGCGAACAGGAAACGGCCAGGGCGGTGAGCAGCGCCAGGCTGCCAATGCGGGTAAAAGGAAGCTTCATAAACGTGTGGGAAAATGGGGGTGATGAATGGTGACCGCAAAATTCCCGCGTTAGAATTGCCTCACTACGACCATAATGTTACGCCTATGTTAAGGTATGAACAATGAGGGTTTTAACAAGATTGTGGCGTATCACATTCATTAATTTGTTTCTTGTTTTTTTTATAATAAAACATCTCTGATTTTATTCGCCAGTGGCTTTCCGTTTCGTAGGCGGCATTTGGCGGTAGCACAATACAAAAACCCCGTCGGCAATGCCAGCGGGGTTTTTTTAAGCTATTGAAGGATGTTTACTACTTGCCGCTTCCCACCACCAGGCGTTGCGTAGCCAGCTGCTGGCCGGCGGCATTGCGCAACACCACATAATAGAGGCCGGGGGCCAGCGTGGGCAGTTGCAGGCGGGCGTGGCCGGCCGCTACGGGCAGCTGGCTCACCAGCTGGCCTAGTGCCGAATAGGTTTGCACCGTAGCCCCGGCATCGGTCAGATTGGGGCAGTTTATCGTCACGGCCTGCGCGTCGGGCGCGGGGTTGGGGTACAGCTCCAGCTGCGAGGCGGGAGCCACCGGGCGGCCCACGGCCACGGTTATCACCGGCGAAAAAGCTTCCTTGCCATCCGTATCTACCTGCCGCAGGCGGTAGTAGAGCAGGGCTACGCCCTGGCTGCCGGCTTCGGCATCGCGCAGCTTATAGGTCCGTGGGCTGGTGCCGTGGCCGCTGGCCGCCACCTGGCCCACGGCTATGAATCCGAATTCGCCCCCTGTGGCCCGCTCCACCACGAAATGGCTGCTGTTTTTCTCCGAGGCCGTGGCCCAGTTCAGCTCGGCCGCCCCATTGGCCCAGCGGCCACTAAAAGCCGTGAGTTCAACCGGCAGCGGGGCCTGAAGCGACAGCAGCGGCACGTCCTCGGCAAAGGCGTAGTAGACGCGCGTGTTGGACAATGCCGAAGCGGCGGCGCTCACGGTGAGCTGCACATACGAGAAATCGCGCGAAGCCAGGAAGGATATCTTGTTGCGGTCGGTGGTGCCGCCCAGCAACGATTCGGCCAGTAGGGCCGACCCGGATTTGGACTCGATGAGCACGTTGCTGGCATCGTAGGTCGACAGGGTCAGCCGTTGCAGGGCGCTCAGGTCGAGCAGGCTGGCTCCGGCGCTCACCACCATGCCCACCCGGTTCCCGGCCCGGCCCACGCCATTGAGCCCGACTTTGAGGTTGGCCGTAGCGGTGTTTGCGAGCAGCCCCAGCCCGGTCGTGTTAAGCTGAGCGTAATTAGTGGTATTGGCATCGGCCGCGTTCTGCGGGTTATCAACATTCGACAACGTCACGTTCACCGTAGTGGTGATAATAAACGGCGCAACGCCCGTCGTCGTGGTCACGGCAATGGTTTGCGGAACGCTGGCACTGTAATCGGTGGTTGCCACCGGGGCCGCAAAATTGGAAAGCACCGGGTTGATGCCCTGGAACGCCGCCGGGGCCAGCCCGAAACCATAATATAGCTGTAGGTTGTCGACGGCGGTGATGAGGCCGGTGCGCTCAATTTGCACCTCATCGAAAGGCGCGGTGGTCGGGAACGATACCTGGGCCTTGTTGCCGGGCAGCAGCGTCAGCTCGAGCACGCCGGTACCGGCCTGGCTTTCCACCAGTGTCCCGTTGCGGTAGGTGCTCACCCGTAGCCCACTCAGCACGCCCACATCCAGCAAACCGTCCTGGCCAATTACGAACCCGGCATAGTAGCCCGTAGGCACGCCGCCCGTGGGCAATGCCGCGAGCTTGGTACGCAGCGAGGGCTGGCAGGCCACCGTGAGCAGGCTGCTGAAGGTGGCGAAGTTGGTCAGGTCGTTGTCGGCTACCCGGCTGGGGTTGTCGACATCGGTGTTCACGCACACGGCCCCCGAAGAGCTGGCCGTGCTGTATTCGCCACCCGCCATGGGGGCCGCAAACTGCGACAAGTAACCAGTAGCCCTGGTTTGGTTGCCCGGCCGCACGCCGTAGGCATAGTAAATATTCGTCGTGTAGTTGACCCCAATCAGTCCGTCAATCATAATCTCGACGGCATCGAACGACTTCGTCGTCGTGAATTCCAGCTGCGTGGGCAAGGCCATGGCCAGCAGCGCGGCCCGCACCAGGTCGGCCCGCACCACTTTTTCTTCGCGCAGCTCCGGGCTTGCGCCGGTCAGATAGGTACGGAGCGTTACCGTGCCCAGGGCATTCAAGCTCAGCAGGCCCGTGGCATTGGCCAGCACCACACCGGCCCGGTAGCCGGCCGGCGATTCCCCGGTTAGCTGCAAGCGCAGCGCTACCGGTTTCCCCAGCGTAGCGGTAGCATCGGTTTGGAGGGTAGCAAAAGTGCTGAAATCGCCGTCGACGGCATTACTGCCGGCCGTAACATTGCCGCTGCCCGCCACCTGGGGCGAAGGCTGACGAACCTGAAATAAGCTGCTGCCGGTAGAGTAATAAGCCGGAAGTGGCACTTGGGCAGCGGCAACGCCCGCCCCGCCGGCCACCACAACCAGGAGCAAAGCAGTTGTCACCGCTTTTTTTATTTTAATCAGGCTAAGTGAAGTAATTGTGTTGGCAAGTAAGTCCATGGTAAGATGAAGAAAAATTTTTGAACCGATTGGTACTTTTTTCTCCATCTCGTGCAATTCTGCGACCATGGTCGCCTAATTGGATTCGGCCACTAGCATTCAATTACATACAGTTTTGATAATACATTAAACCTATCCCATTTTGGGAATTTATTCCTAAAACTAGAAAACTGGAAAACCGACTCCAAATCCAGCGCCACACTAAGTCCGTATACGCTCTGTTTTACTGCTTCTTAATTGTAGTGAGTATTAATTGCGACGTATTTTTATGATACAATTTTTTTAATACAATTTGTCTAATCAAATATATAATATATATTTTTACTGTTGCTGACATATCGCTCCTTGCTTGTGTCTTGTTTGCACCTTTTCCGATGACGACTGCTCTACCCTTTAAAATTTTCGTAATCGAGGATAATGAGTGGTATGGCGAGCTGCTCCTGCATCGTTTGAGCCAGAACCCCGGCCACAGCGTGCAGCGCTTCACCACGGCCCGCGCCTGCCTCGACAACCTGGGCGAGCAGCCCGATTTTATTACCCTCGATTACTCGCTGCCCGATGCCAAGGGCGAACAGGTGCTGCGCCAGATTCGAGAGCGGCTGCCCGGCACCGAAGTCCTCGTGATTTCGGGCCAGGAAGACGTGAATACCGCCGTGAGTATACTACGGCAGGGGGCCTACGACTACTTGGTGAAGGACGAAAACACCCTTGACCGCCTCTGGAACATCGTGAGCAAAGTGGCGCAGCAAGTGCATTTGCGGCGCGAAAACACGCAGCTGCGCCAGCAGATAGGGGTACGCTTTGGGCCTGGGCAGGCCATTTTGGGCGAGCACGCCTCGGTGCAGCTGGTGCATACGCTCATTGCCAAGGCGGCCCGCACCACCATAACGGTGAGCGTAAGCGGCGAAACCGGCACCGGTAAGGAGTTGGTGGCCAAGGCTATTCACTTTCAGTCGGACCGGGCCGGGCAGCCATTTGTGGCCGTGAACATGGCCGCAATCCCGCGCGAGCTGGTGGAAAGCGAGCTGTTCGGGCACGAGAAAGGAGCGTTTACCGGGGCGGTGGCGCGGCGCGTGGGGCGGCTGGAAGCAGCCAACGGCGGCACACTTTTCCTCGACGAAATTGCCGACCTCGACCTGAGCCTGCAAGCCAAGCTGCTGCGCGTGCTACAGGAGCGGGAGGTGACACGGGTGGGCGGCAGCCAGCGCGTGCCCTTCGATGTGCGCCTGATTGTGGCCACCCACCGCGACCTGTTGGCCGAAGTGCCGGCCGGCCGCTTCCGCGAAGACCTGTACTACCGCCTGCTGGGCCTGCCCATTGTGCTGCCCCCGCTACGCCAGCGCGGCAACGATGTATTGCTGCTGGCCGAGGTGTTCATGCGCGATTTTTGCATCCTCAACAGCCTGCCGCTCCGGCAGCTTACCGACTGCGCCCGCACGCGGCTGCGCGAGCATCCGTTTCCGGGCAACGTGCGCGAGCTGAAGGCCGTGGTAGAACTGGCAACCGTGCTGGCCGACGGCGACCAGATTCGGGGGGAGGACCTGCCCCTGCGGCTGGGCCGCGCTGCGGTAGGCCCGGGCAGCCCACTCTCGCTACGCGAACAGAACATTGCCATTATTCAGCAGTGTTTAGACGAGTTTGGGGGCGATGTGCTGGCGGTGGCGGCGCGGCTGCGCATTGGCAAATCCACCATCTACCGCATGATACAGCAACAGGAATTGCGGGTGGGTTAAGCGTGGGGCCGTGGTAGTTCAAACTAGACTTTCTTTGCGGTGGGTTTCTCCCATTTTGGCTTCTTTGTCTGTAGCATGATGCGTCGAGGTCATCCCTTCCGTCCGCCCCGCCGGCCAGCCGTGCCGGCTACCCGGCGCGTAGCCGGCGGCGGCGGAACCGGCATCGCCGGGGCCAACCCCGCGCCGCTGTTTGGCCAGGGGCTGGCGGATAGGGTACCGCTCATCCTTTTCAACTACGACCTGGGCACGCAGCGGCTGCTGCACTGCAATCGCCACTGCCACACCGTGCTGGGCTACGACAGCCGCAAACTGCTGGAATGGGGCCCGCAGCTCGTGGCCAACCTGCTGCACGCCGACTCGCGCGCGCAGTTGCTTAAGCACAGCTTCACCAGTAAGTTGACCGGCGACCGGGCCCTGAG